>NZ_JAGBIX010000032.1:0-24719 GCF_017934775.1 Kandleria sp.
TATCCGTCAACAAAAAGCATGATTATTAAGGGAATTACTAAAATACGAAAGAAAAAAAGCAGTAAATCAAAAGATTTACTACTTGATCACATAATTTCTCTTCTTTCTAGGAGCAGCTTTAACTTCCTGATCAGGATATCCTATTATACAATGTCCAATACCTTCATAATCTCCTTCTATACCTAAATCTTGAAGTAGCTTTTTATATTTATCCATCTCAAATTCTTCTTTTGCACGATGGATCCAACAACTTCCTAGTCCAAGCCCATCCGCTGCCTGCATGAGATTTCCTAGTACTAGACTTCCATCATAAACATAGGTAGGACGTTCTTTATTGGCTAATACCACAATGACAACAGGTGCTCCATAAAATGGATCAAAGCCTTCTTTCCATCCCCCAATTAATCGGTTATCTTCAGCTAATTGATCTCTTAATTCTTTATTAGTAATTGTTAAAGTGATAACTGGTTGTTGTCCTTTTCCACTAGCAGCATATTCTCCTGCTTCTACAATCTGATTCAATAAATCTTCACTTACTTCATTACTTTTATACTTGCGAATACTACGACGATGTTTTAATGCTTCAATAATGTCCATAATATTTTCCTCCTATATATTTATTATAATATAAAAAAGACTGTATCACACTTGAGATACAATCTTTTCATCATTTTATACGATACATCCAATTTCTTTCAATTAATATTATTATATAGCCAAGACATATTCAATGAATTCCATTTATACTAATAAGTGACTGATATTTTTATATTATTATCTTTTTTAACAACTTCTTACTTATTCCTACTATGAAATAAATTCATTCACTTGTAATACAAAGATATAATTAATGATTTAATCTTCTTTTTTTATCATAAAAATGTTTAATTATAAACGGGATGAAAAATAACAAGAAGTAAGGTGTTAAAAATAATATATAAAAAATGCAGTAAAATAACGGGTCCACAACTCTATACTGTGGATAACCAAAGAAAAAAATTAACCCAAATATTATCATGATAAGTAATCCGAGAAAAGGAAAAATTCTTCTATATTTAGAGTTTTTTAAACATAAAATATATTCTATCAACCCAAATATGATTATTAATTGCATATTATTTTTTAAAAACACGAATAAATTAGCTAAACCCCATTGAATATTAAAAGCAATCATATATTTCCTCCCAAATTAATAGTTTATAGATTTTTAATATAATCTAACCATCAGAATCACCTCACCTCTATTTTCTTCTCTATCTATATTAGTTATAACATTATTTAATATGGATAGATATATTTTCAAAATATTTAATAAAATAATTATATGTAATTAAACCAATAAATTATAATATTGTATTTTTTTACAAAATATCAGGAGAAAAGATAAATATAAACAAACTATATTCTTCAAAATTTCTATTTTAGTGTTTAAGACTAAAGAATAAAATTAATAGAAGATGTATTCCTACATTATTAGAATTATAAAAACAAAAAAAGGTTCCGTAGAACCTTTAACATTCAAATGGTGTCCCCTCACGGGCTCGAACCGTGGACCCTCTGATTAAGAGTCAGATGCTCTGCCAACTGAGCTAAGGAGACATGTCTTATTGACTGCTCACATATAATAACATTCATGTGACCCCACGTCAACAATAAAATACAAATAATTTATACCCATTTATTCATAAATACAAATTAGTATTTTATATACAGCTAAATTTCAATAAAAAAAAGGTTCCAAAGAACCTTTCAATTTCAAATGGTGTCCCCTCACGGGCTCGAACCGTGGACCCTCTGATTAAGAGTCAGATGCTCTGCCAACTGAGCTAAGGAGACATCTCTTGTTGACTGCTCACATATAATATCATTATTAAAGTGGTCCGTCAACACTCATTTGACATTTTTTTGTACAATTATTTAAACATAGAAACAAGTTCAATAAGGTCCCCACTTTCAATAAGATGAACCCCTTCTAGATCGTGTGAATGCATCTCTTCTTTACTATATCCATCGGTATTTAAAAAGACACCTGTAATGCCCACCTTTTTAGCAATCGCCATATCTGTTGTAAAATCATTGCCGATCATGACGCTCTCTTCTTTATGAAGATGATGTTTGTTCATCAGTTCTTCTAAAAATGAGGGATGTGGTTTTTTTATATGATAAGAGGAAGAAATAAAAATATCATCAAAGCAATTATACAACCCAAGTTCCTTTAATTCAGGAAGAGTAAAGCATGCTTGTGCATTAGATAATAAGTAGACATGTTTTCCTTCTTCTTTAAGATACTCAAGTACTTTCTTGGTATTTTTAAAGCAGGCAATATAATCAGTAGAAGCTTTTCTAAAATATAAAGCAAACTCATCTGCATATTGACCAGCAATCTTTTTAAAGACATTCATGAGTTCTATTTCATAGAGTTTATCTTCATTTTCTTCTTCATGAACAAGATTAAGATAAAGTTCTTTTAATTCTTTTTCTTTATAAGAATATCCTCTTTCATTAAGATATACACACAGCTTCTTCCAAAAGGATAAAGACTGCTCATCTGTATGAATATCAATAAGTGTGCCATATAGATCAAAAATATAGTTTTCCATAATTCTCCCCCCTATATATATGAAAAAAAGGTTCCGAAGAACCTTTCATTTTTCAAATGGTGTCCCCTCACGGGCTCGAACCGTGGACCCTCTGATTAAGAGTCAGATGCTCTGCCAACTGAGCTAAGGAGACATCTCTTGTTGACTGCTCACATATAATATCATTATTCATACTCTTCGTCAATATGGTTTTTTATATTTTTTTCAAGAGATAAAAAAAACGCATAGATTGCCCTATGCGTTTCAGGGGGATTATTTCTTTAGATTATAGAAGGAATGAATTCCTTTATATCTAGCCATTTCACCTAATTCATCTTCAATTCTTAATAACTGATTGTATTTAGCAATACGGTCTGTTCTTGAAGCTGAACCAGTCTTGATTTCACCAGCGTTAGTTGCAACAGCGATATCAGCGATTGTTGTATCTTCTGTTTCACCTGAACGATGTGAGACAACTGCAGTGTATCCTGCTTCTTTTGCCATTTCGATAGCTTCTAATGTTTCTGTTAATGTACCAATCTGGTTAACTTTGATTAAGATTGAGTTGGCATCTCCTCTTTCAATACCTTTAGCTAAACGTTTAGTATTTGTTACGAAGAAGTCATCTCCAACAAGCTGTACTTTATCACCTAATTTTTCTGTTAGATAATCCCAGCCTTCCCAGTCATCCTGATCTAATCCATCTTCAATTGAGATGATTGGGTATTTATCTACAAGTTCAGCAAGGAAGTCTACGAATTCTTTATTAGTAAATGTTTTTCCGCCTTCTCCTGCTAATGTATATTGTCCATCTTTATAGAATTCAGAAGAAGCAACGTCCATAGCGATCTTTACATCTTCACCAGGTTTATATCCTGCTTTTTCTACAGCTTCAATGATAACCTGAATAGCTTCTTCATTTGATTTTAAGTTAGGTGCAAATCCACCTTCATCACCAACTGCAGTATTCATGCCTTTAGCATGTAATACAGCTTTTAAGTTATGGAAGACTTCAGCTCCCATACGAATTGCTTCTTTAAATGTATCAGCACCTACTGGCATGATCATGAATTCCTGGAAGTCCACATTATTATCTGCGTGTTCTCCCCCATTGATGATATTCATCATAGGTGTAGGAATAACATAAGCGTTTGCACCACCAATATATTTATATAAAGGCTGACCTAATGAATCAGCTGCAGCTTTAGCTACTGCTAATGAAACACCTAAGATAGCATTAGCACCAAAGCGTCCTTTGTTTTCTGTTCCATCAAGTTTGATCATCTTATAATCGATTTCTCTTTGAGAGAATACATCCATTCCAACAAGTTCAGGAGCAATTTCTTCATTGACATTCTTGACTGCCTTTAATACCCCTTTTCCAAGATAACGATCTTTATCGCCATCACGAAGTTCAACTGCTTCATGAACACCAGTCGATGCACCAGAAGGTACGATGGCGCGTCCAAATGCACCTAATTCAGTAGAGACTTCTACTTCAACTGTTGGGTTTCCTCGTGAATCAAGAACCTCTCTTGCGTAAATGTTTGAAATTCTATCCATATTTCTTTCCTCCTTAAATGTTAGGTCTTTCTAACTATTTGTATAGTATCATTACTGTTCTTATTAAGCAAAAGAAATGCTCATTTTTTTATAAAATATGCGGTCAAAAACTTTTTTAAAAAAAGTTTTTTCATTTCTTATCGATAAATAGAACACTTTTTAAACAGCGTTTAAAAAAATGCAATATTCTTAAATTTCCTTGTTGCAATCGAGTCACACGTATGCTATTATATGTGAGCAAGCTAACCGATGCGGATTTACTCAAGAGGCTGAAGAGGCTCCCCTGCTAAGGGAGTAGGTCGGGTAACCGGCGCGAGGGTTCAAATCCCTCAATCCGCGCCATTGGAATGCAACACTCTCTTCGAGAGTGTTTTTTTATATATCAAGGAGGATCTTATGGATTATCAGGTAAAAAATCATCAGCATTTTCATTTAATTGGCATCAGAATTGATGTCAATGTCGATCTTGCATTTAAAGAGATTCCACAGTTCTGGAATGATTTTAACAAGAAAATGAATAGTGACCCCACTTTCAAAGAATATGTTCTTAATAATGAAATTGGTACTTATGGTGTAACGATCAACGATGAAGAAGATATGAATCTTATTCATTATTATATTGCTGGTATTAAGAAAAGTGATTCCCTATATGAAGGGATTGAAGAGCTTCATCTTGAAGATTCCTTATGGGCACACTTTCCTACAAAGGGATCATATCCTGCCTGTCTTCAGACATTAAACTATAAAATCTATTCTGAATGGTTCCCTCATAGTGATTATACTTTCCATTATGATGCAAGCATTGAGTATCTTCCTTATGGCAATCGTCAAAAGGATGATTATCAATGTGAATTATGGATTCCAGTTATAACGAAAAACTGATTTGCGATGCAAATCAGCTTTTTTTATAGACTTAATGTTGCTTCTCCATCTGCTTTCTTTAATGCATCAGCAAGAGCATCTCCATCAATGTGTCCAAGTTTTGTATATTTGTTAGATGTTTTTACATCTTTATAGAAGATAACTAACACATTCCCCTTGTAAAGCATAACATCCCCTGCCTTGATTGTTACACTTTGATCATGAGCATTTAATGAGTTATCTAGTTCAGCATAATATTCATTGTTATTAAGTGATGCCATCGATAATTCTAATGGTAAAAGACTTAATAAAGATTGTGTTGATTCATTGTCTTCAAGCGTCATCTTAAATACCTGTGATCCAATCTTCACCTTAATGGTTTTTGCAGATGACTTTTCTTCTACCTTCACATTCTGGGAAGAGTTTGTATCCTTTGTAGATTGAGCAACAGATTTTTTCTTTGTCTTTGTTGTAGTGCATCCACTCATCAATAGTAGACATAAGCACGCGATGAGAATTTTTTTCACATTCTTCATCTCCTTTCTTTCCCATTATAAATCAAAAAAGGGATGATGACATCCCTTATTACAATAATTCTGCAATATCCAATACAAGTTTTTCAGTTTTTTCCCAACCCAGACATGGGTCTGTGATTGATTTACCGAATACACCTTCGTCTACGCTCTGGCATCCATCTTCAAGATATGATTCAATCATTAAACCTTTTACTAATGATTTAATTTCTTCTGATTGACGTCTTGAATGAAGAACATCCTTAGCAATTCTGATCTGTTCAAGATAATTCTTTCCTGAATTGGCATGGTTTGTATCTACAATAACTGAAGGATTAGCAAGACCTCTTTCCTGATAAAGATCATAAACCTTCTTTAATGTTTCATAATGATAGTTTGGATAAGATACACCATTTTCATCAACATATCCTCTTAAGATTGCATGAGCATAATCATTTCCAGCAGTCTTAACTTCCCATCCACGATAGATGAATTTAGCTGGAGCCTGTGCTGCAACAATTGAGTTCATCATAACAGTTAAGTCTCCACCAGTTGGGTTCTTCATTCCTGTAGGAATTCCGACACCAGAAGTGACAAGACGATGTTCCTGGTTTTCTACTGAACGTGCTCCAATGGCGATATAAGATAAAAGGTCTGAAAGATAACGGTGGTTCTGAGGGTAGAGCATTTCTTCTGCACATGTGAAGCCTGTTTCCTGTACGACACGCTTATGCATATGTCGAATAGCGATAATACCAGCCAACATATCTTCTTCCCCCTGAGGATCAGGCTGATGAAGCATTCCCTTATACCCTTTTCCTACTGTTCTTGGTTTATTAGTATAGACTCTTGGAATCATGAAAATTTTATCTTTCACTTTTTCCTGCAAGTCTTTGAGTTTATGCATATACTCCAACACAGCATCTTCGTTGTCAGCTGAACATGGTCCAATGACAAGAATAAACTTATCTGATTTACCAGAAAGGATGTCACGAATTTCTTCATCTCTTTCCTGCTTAAGCTGTTTCATTTCTAAAGTAACAGGATACTGATTCTTGATTTCCTGTGGTGTTGGTAGTTTACGAATAAATTCCATCTGCATATCCATATAATAATTCCCCCTGTTTTTTTATGCTTGTACCAATAATACTTTAAATAAGTTAAGAAAGCGAGACTTTTTTAAAAAAATTATGAAATTATTAGTATATTGTATAAAAAATGTCAATTTATTTTAGAAATAATAAAAAAAGTGCTCATAAAGCACTTTCTTCTATGAGATATAATCTTGAAAAGAAGTCTGGATCAAAACGAACGTCTTCATTGAAGCCAGTAGCGCTAAAGCCTTGCTTTAAAAAAACACCCGCATTCATAAGCAGACTACCGCTTGCATAATGATCTTCCTCTTCTCCTTGAAGATGAACAAACTTTGAAATAACCCTATGAGACAATGATCCCTGCTTAATATGAATAGGCGATGCTGTATTGATAAGACTGCCCATTTCTTTTATATCAAAAATCATCTTCTGATTATAGAAGTGATATCTTTTTAAAGGATCAAGCCCCTTGCATTTAAAGACGACAGTTTTCTTGCTTAATTCATTAATTGGCTTAAATAGCATTCCAACAGCATGGCTTCTTTTTTCATCAACAACCATCCATCCCATATCTACACGATACATATTGCCAAACTGAAACAATGCCCGC
This sequence comes from Kandleria sp., assembly GCF_017934775.1. Lineage (NCBI taxonomy): Bacteria > Bacillati > Bacillota > Erysipelotrichia > Erysipelotrichales > Coprobacillaceae > Kandleria > Kandleria sp. The sequence goes on from NZ_JAGBIX010000032.1 coordinate 7,220, forward strand.
TGTTTCTTATAAATGATGATCTGTTGCTTGATATCTTCCTTTTCTTTCTTGCTTAGATCTAGAAGATTCACTTCATACCCCAATAATCCAAAAGCCGCAACATGAAAACGCAGAGCGAGCGGTGTCACTCTTAATGTCTGATGATTAGGAACCCCAGACACATGATTCGTAAATGTACTTTGTGGATAACCATAGCTATAGCTGTTCTGAATATCAAAGCGACACCAGCTATCCGTATTGTCACTTGCCCAGATCTGTGGGAAGTAGGAAAGAATGCCTAGATCAAATCGATTTCCTCCTGAGGCACATCCTTCAAAGAGAATATGAGGGAAACGTGAAGTGAGCATATCCATCATACGATAAAGTCCACATATATAACGGTGGAAGACTTCCCCTTTTCTACATGTAGAAAAGACATCACTCATGACCCTGTTCATATCCCATTTGACATAGTCAATCTGACAAGATGAAAAGAGTGCTGTCATTCTAGATATCATATCATCTACAACTTCATCTTTTGATAAATCAATAACATACTGATGTCGTCCTAATGATTGCATTTGTCCATCAATCTTTATCACCCAATCAGGATGTTCACGATAATAGTCAGAATTTTCATTGGTCATTTCTGGTTCTACCCAAATACCAAACTTCATTCCCATCTTATGGATCTTTCTTGAAAGATGATCTAGTCCTTTTGGCAGTTTTTTACGATCTACCTCCCAGTCACCCAATCCTCTTTTATCATCCGTTCTTCCTTTAAACCATCCATCATCCAAGACAAACAGTTCAATTCCCATCTCACTTGCTTCTTTTGCGAGCGAGAGAATTCTTTTCTCATTTACATTAAAATACATCGCTTCCCAGCTATTGATAAGAATAGGTCGCTCTTTATAGGCCCATTCTTTTTTTATGATATGTTCATTAACAAAACGATGGAAGATATTAGATAACCCATTGAAGCCAGCATAAGAATATCCCATTATGGCTTCCGGTGCTTCAAAGACCTCTTCACTTTTTAGACAGTAAGAAAACTGTTCATTATTAATGCCTGTCACTATTCTTGTCTTATGTGTAGAAGAGACTTCCACAACTTCTTTATGATTGCCACTATAAATCAGATTAAAGCCATAGACTTCTCCTTCATCTTCTTTTGCAAAGCGAGACAGCATCACAAAATTTTGTGCTCTTGAAGAAGAAGTTCCCATACATGATGCATTGACAATCTTCGCAGAAGAAAGATTATGAATATGCTTATGCATTTCATCTGCCCATCCACCATTGAAGGTAATGAATTCAAATTGATCATCTTCAAAATCAAGACAGAGACTCATGGCTCTTTCTACAATAAGATCTTCTTTCATATGATTAATGATCTTTGTGGTTCTTGTGATTACATCTTCTTCATAGATGTAATAGTCAAGGATCAAATCTACATCATGATTTCTTTCTTTTAATCTTATATAAAGATGATCACATTCTCCATGACTTGATGGCAATGTATGCAATGGTTTCTTTTCTTTATTATAGGTTGCATAATCAAATAGAAAATCAGTTGTAGAGGTATGATCAGGAAAAACAAGTTCCACCAGCGGTTCTCTAAAATCACCTTTCCCATATCCAGAATATTCTAATCTCATATTTTCTAATGAATAGGAAGACTCTTCATCATAGGCAATCTGATTTCCTAAAGGAAAAGCATGCTTCTCACTTAAAACAAGAAGATCCTCTTCCTTGTCTGCTTCTATTCTTTGACCATAGTATAAGTGTTCCAATTGTCCTGTAGGCAATACTCTCATCGCATAGCTAGTATTATTAGTAGATAAGAGAAATGCACTGCCAAGCACTTTAATCATGTTTCTTCCTCTATTTCATTAATAATTGTTTTCATATAGTTATCATCTAGTTTGTAACGCTTCTTAAACAACACATTCGCCACAATTAATCCAATCAAAGGAATAATCGTCATTGTCATACGAAGACCTACTAAAGACTGATAAGACATCTTAACAATATGACCCGTTTCACTTGATGAACCAAAACTGAAAACCGCAAGACATATTGCAGCAACCAATGCAGCTACTCCACTGGCAAGTTTTACTACAAATGTCTGCATGGAAAAGATGACAGATTCATCTCTTCTTTTATTTTTATATTCACCATAGTCAACCGTATTAGCCAAGAATATTGTCGTCAACACCAAAAGCATTCCATTGGCTGCAAAGATAAAGAATGCAGGCACAAAGAGAATATAGATATTCATTGGCATAAAAGTAATCACAAATAATGTGATATATCCTACTATTGCCATCCATAAGGCAATATGGAAAATCTTGATGGTGTTAAAAAACTTTCTCATCAATGGGAACAACAGCATCATAGATAAAATCTGCGTTGCACCACCAAATGTATTAAAGCTTGTAAAATTATAATACCAGGATTTTCCTCCAAGATCATACTTGAAAAAATAGATGACAAGGTTGCTTGTAATATAGACTGATACATTAACCAATACAATCGTTAACACAATAATCAATGCCTGATCATTATTTAATAAAGACTTCAGCATATCCTTAATTGTAGAAGTCGGCATATCCACAGTACTTTTTTCCTTAATGCTAAAGCAGGTCATACCAATAAAGAGCACAAAGATAATACCAATAAGCAAAGCTACCAACCTAAAGCCAGCAACTTCATTGCCTTTTCCTAACGCATAGACAGACATCATCGTAAACACCTGTACGAGAGCACTTCCTACACCCGCACATGAGCGTCCCAACGCTGACATACCTTCACGTTCTTTTCCCGCTTTTGTAAAAGCAGGAATCATGGACCAGAATGGAATATCCATCATCGTGTAGGTCACGCCCCATAGGATATAGATTACTCCCGCCCATACAATAAGACCCGCCCCTTTTATGGATGGGGCAGAAAAGAGCAGGTAGAGACATAGAGCATTAAGTAAGCTACCAGTAAATAGCCAAGGACGAAAGCGTCCCCATCTTGTTTTTGTTTTTGCGACTATTATTCCCATAAATGGATCATTGAGAGCATCAAAGACTCTTGCTACAAGAAGGATGATTCCCATAGCTAAAGCATTGATATGTAAGAGATCCTGATAATAATAAAGAACAAATGTCGCAGTTAACATATAGACCATATCTTTTCCTACGGCACCTACTCCGTAGGAGATCTTTTCTTTTAAGCTGAGTTCCATATTATTCTCCCTTCATTTTTATCGCATATTCAACAGCTTTATAGGCACCATCATAAATACCTAATTCTTTATTGTGGATAATGTTATGGCACATATCTTCTAGATAATAATCATTATGTAAGAACATATCAATCATCTGTAAAGTGTGATCGATATCACGACATTCCAATGTGCCATCCCCTATTTCCGCTGAATGAATAGCTCCCCACATTTCATGTTTGCCAACTCTTTTAATAAACAGCTTAGGAACAGGATAGAAAGCCAGTTCACTAGGCTTAGTGACAAGGACATCACAGCTTCTCATCAATAGATTAGTTGTATAGACTGCCTCAAATATATTTTCATGATAGAAGCCATGAATGCCTTCTATTTCATCTGTTAAAGCTTTCTTAGCAAATTCTCTTGTTTCATTAAAATCATTATCATGTTCAACAACAAATGCTTTCATGGAAGGTATAGACTTCTTCATCTTCTTCCACACCTTCTTATAGTCTCCCACATTGACATAAAGCACCACTTCTTTTCTCTTAATATAAGGAAGAAGGGCCTTGATGATTGCTTCAAAGATTTCTCTTTGCGCACCGGCTCCCCCAATTGTCAGCAAGAAGCGTATCGCTTTCTTTTCTTTTTTCCTGTTGATTCTCTTTTTACAATCTTCTTCAATATGAGCAACTAGCTCATGATCAATATAGTGGCCTACATATTGCAAAGCTTCATCAGGAAGAGGCTTTAAGACATGCTTCTTATCCATACCATTTAAGATCTTATAGCCATTGTAGGCATTTTTTGTCTGTACAAGATGAAGACTTCCTTCCGCATAATGTAAAGCCATTGGCCAATTGTCAGGAATCGCATTAACCACATTTTTCATTCCCGCATGAACAGCTGCCTGTGCTCCCCATACATGTGTCGCAATGACTGGCATCGTTTTAGGAATATGGCGATAGACAGGAGCCATAAGCTCCGCATTCTTTTGATCGATAGCATTATAGCTTAAGGCTCTAAATCCTTCATAATTTAGCGGTTCCCAGACATACTTGTTAAACAATCCATTCTTGCTTAATCTAGACCCCAATGAATAAAGCTTATTTTGATGAGCAATAATCTTAGTACATGTCGTCTGTTCAAAGCTATTTAAATCCATCCAATATGGTGTATATCCTAACGCATAAGCTGCACTCGCCATCGCTATTGATATACGATAATGCCCAAAGCCCATTCTTATATTTCCTAAGATGATTCCTTTTTCTAAATCAAAACTGTCATCTTCCTTTTGATCACTTGGCAACATGACATCAATCAATGAGAAATCATCACCTAATACGGGATTCTTTTTTAATGAAACATAATATTCCTTGTCACTATCATCACCAAACTTTTTGATATACTTTTCTTTCGACTGACAGGCTTTCTTATATGTCTTTTCACTTATTTCATTACCAAATATACATCTTGAACGATCAATCATTTTCCTTTACCCTTATCCCTTCTACTAGAATAGAAACAATTTCCGTAAGTGCCTCATTATATGTCAAATGACTTCTGACAAGCACATCTCTTTTAAAGAACTGTTCCAATGAAGCTTCAAAGATACTCTTAAACAAAGGCAAAGACACATTTCTTATAACACCTTCTTCTTGTCCTTGTTCAAGCAGTTTCATAGTCACTTCCCATCCACTTTCTAGACGTGCTTCTACTTTCTTATAAGTCAGCGGATATTTTTCTTTAAGTACATAAAGCTGCGTAAGATCTATATCAGCATAGGTAGAGGGCATTACCCCTAAAATCTTCTTTATCTTATCTATAGTAGAAAGAGAACGATCCTCTATAACTTCTTTTTCACATTCTTTAATAGAATCAAAGCAGTAATCTACCATTTCATTGATTAAAGCTTTCTTATCCTTAAAGATCACATAAATCGTCTTCTTACTTATAGATAACTCCTTTGCAATATCATCCATTCGAAACTTGATTCCTTTTTCCTTATACACATCAAGTGTTGCTTTTAATATTCTTTCTTTATCCATTTAGACACCTCGGAAACTATTTTTCTCTTTTCAGTTTCCATTTTAACACAGTTATGTAACCGTTTACAAGATAAGACATAAAAAGACGTCAACTTTATCAATAAAGCTGACGTCCTTACTATTTTATAATGATTTTAAACAAGAAAGAAATCACGCAAAAGACACTCCCACTTTTTGCGAGATCAAGTGAGATTCGATACTTTTTATTATCTGTATTGTTCTTGATGATATAATACACCACTATAAAATAGATCAGAAACAATAGAGATACAAACGATGGCGCTTTTAATACTAATGATACATAACAATGAATAAAATAAACAATTAACGAGATAACATCCAATATTGTCTGTGGATAACCTAAAAAGACGATCAGCGGAAAATCTCTCTTTTTTAACAATGTTTCTAACATAATAGTCTCCTACCCTTTATACAATAAGTTTTTCTATGTATATTTTATTATGTATTTATTTTAAAATCTAGCATTATAATAAAAAGACGACCATTGGTCGTCTTATTGAATTACTTCTACTACTTCAGCGATATACATGTTATGAAGGTCCCCATCTTTATAGAAACGTTCTTGCATGTCTTCGCTTAACTGTGATAATTCCATTCTTTGTTTATACATTGTTTTGCATACTAGCGTAAGCTTTGCTTCTTTGAAGCTCATTCCATGATTAACACTCATTGGTGTCAATGATGTATGAGCAATCTTGTCTTCATCTCTTCCTGATACTCTTCCAAGATAGCCAAGATCTTTTTCATGACCTTTTGGGAAGAATGAGACAGTAAAGTATTCATTTTTATCAAGATACTCTTTTGTATATCTTGAATCTCTAATATAAATGGTACATGATGGCTTCGCCCACATTGTACCAAGTCCACCCCATCCAATAAGCATTGTATTGTAGTCTTCTTTTTCACCACAAGTAACTAATGCCCAATCTTTAGAAAAACAGGTAAATACATCCATGTTTAAGTTTTCCATTTATTTCACCTCTTTGTCTATTTTATGTCATAGGGTTTAACTTTGCAATAAGTGAAATCGAATGCAGTTCTTGCCATCTTTCTTACTTTGATATAATGCTTCATCAGCACGTTTATACATTGAAAGGAATGTATCATCTTTACTTGAAAGCGTAACACCTAAAGAAAGGGTTACATCTTTTCCTTTAATATGTTCATGAGTGATTTCTATCAATCTTTTTTGTAGATGACCTAAACGAGAAAGAACGTCATCCTGGCTTCTGACATCTTTCATAAAGATCACAAATTCATCTCCACCAATACGTCCAATAATATCAGATGTTCTAAATGTCTCTTTCATTGATTGCGCAACACATTTGATGATTTCATCTCCAAAGATATGTCCGTATTGATCATTGTAGAACTTGAAGTTATCAATATCAGCCATAATCATAGCATGAAGACCATCATCATTTAAAATGTAGTTAATACGTTCCTGAACAGTCTCTCTATTCAGGAGTCCTGTAAGATAATCCTGTTCCGCTTTCTTTTCTAATTTAAGATGTTCATCTACATGCTTAGTAATATCAATGATGGACATAATGACAAGAATATCTTCTTCTTGAGAAGTCAGATATGCGGTTGCACGATACCAGCTGATCTCATGGGTGCGATTATCTTCAAACTTAAATTGATAAGTAACTTCTTTTTCTCCTCTTTTATAAGTTTCAATGAGCTTATCTCTTGCGAATAGCTGAGCTAATTCTTCAGTGATATTCACATTAGCGAAAAGAGAAAAGGCACCTTTCAATAGTTCCGAATAGCTTTTTTTATTCTTGATAATATGATCAGTGTGCGCATCGTAGGAAATGACTTCATTTTTACTTAAGTTAGCTTCCCAAGTCAAATGATTTCCTTCATTAACTGCTTTTTTATACTGTTCAAACTGTTCTTCAGCTGTTTTTTGATCATTGATATCTTCTAAAAAACTAATCGCCTTGATAGGTGTCTTATTCATATCAAAGATTGTCTTGTAATAAAACATATACCAATTCCATCCTTTATCGATGGTCTTAATTCTTAATGCTAACTTACCAGAAGGTGAACCTCCATAAAACTCCTTAAAGAGATTTATGTAGTTTTCACAATCATCGGGGTGGATAATGCCAAGCGCCACAATGGAATAGGGCACATCCGTGATATGGGGCGCTTTGAGAAGATTCTCATTTTCTTTTTGAAATTTAAACAATGTATGGTTAGGAATGTCAATTACAGAAATAACATGGTCAGTGAGATCAAGAGCCACTTGGGCTATCTCTTTTTCTTCTTTGAGCTTATTGTATTTTTTCAGCAATTCATCGTATTTTTTTTGTAATGTAGCCATGCTTTTTACCTTCCTTTGTCCTTAGTATCTCTTGTAAATGACTATTTGTCAACGTACTTTAGGATATTAGATAGTATATGACATGTATGTGACCCATTATTATGAAAAAAAGAGCCTTTAGGCTCTTTTAAGTGCATCTTTGATAATATCTTTATGATCAAATGCCAGATCATCCAATGTAAGATGAAGATCACCAGATACAAGTGTCATATCAGGCATGATGGTAAACCATCTTGCATCCGCAGCATCATCTGCTGCTTTAACACTTATATCTTCCTTGTTGATAGTAGCTTTATAAGCTGTAGAAATAACCCATCCGCGTGGATCTCTTCCCGGCTTTGAATAAACACCAACAAGAGAAAGAGAAACACCTGTAATACCAGTTTCCTCTTCTAACTCTCTTTTAGCAGTCATCACCAATTCTTCATTCTTATTGGCAAACCCACCAGGTGTTGCCCATTTCCCCATAAAAGGATGATTTCCTCTTTTGATCAATAATATCTCATTTCCTGCCAGGATAACAATATCAGCAGTAACCGATGGTTTCGGATAGCGTGAATCATCATAATTAGCAAGATATTCTTCTTCGCTCATCATTTTATCTTTCATTAGAAGTATCGAATGATGGCATAATTCTTAATTTATGAAGATTAAGCTTATGCATGCGATCAATGCGTTCTTTTGTTTTTTCATCATCAATTTCACCAGTTAAGATGTAATGATCCAATGTTTCATAAGTAAAGCCAAGCTTATCTTCATCGCTCATGCCACTTAATCCATCACTTGGTGTCTTTTCTACTAAATAAGAAGGAATACCAAGCACTCTTCCCAACTGACGAACTTCTTCTACCAAGACATGTGCAAGTGGACTGAAGTCCCCAGCAGCATCACCGTATTTTGTAGAATAGCCAACATAATCTTCTGAATTATTACAAGTATTAGCAACACGTCCCCCATTAGGTAACATCTGTGCAACAGCATATAAAGTAGCCATACGTAATCTTGGTGGAAGATTAACTCTTGTGTCATTGCTTAATTCATCTCTATTTGTGATAGCTTTTAATTCATCAGATGATTCAATCATGTGTTTCATGCCATTGAATGCTTCTTCAATATTCAATTCAACATGAGGAATATCCAATGCTTCTACAAGATGACGTGAATCATCAATATCACTCTGTACCCCATTTGGCATAAGAACCCCAAGTACTCTGTCTTTACCTAAAGCTTCTTTACAAAGGGCAGCAGTTATACTGGAATCTTTCCCACCTGAAATACCAACAACGGCAGTACATTCAGGTCCATTTACTTCAAAGTATTTCTGGATCCATGATACAATTTCATTTTTTGTCTTTTCTGGATTTTTTAACATATTCATCTCTCCTTCGAGTTGATTTTTTATATTTTTAGTTTAATACTTTTTTATCCATGAAGCAATTATAAAGTGATACCAAATTTAGTAGGATCAATATCAAATTCTTCAGGCAAGAATCTTGGACAGACATTCTCTTTTGTTGCAATAACAGAAGAAGCAATACGTGTACCAATAACACATGATTCTGCCAATGTTTTTCCATATGTCAACCCGATAACAACACCTGCAAAGAATGAATCTCCACATCCTGTTGTATCAATAACATTAACCTTCTGAGGAGGTGTTACACCAGATTCACCAGTACAAGTAGCATAAACAGCACCTTCTCCTCCCATTGTCACAACCATTGACTTAAGCTGAGCAGTCTTTAATTTACCAGCTAAAATTCCAGCCATTTCTTCCGGTGTATTGTCTTCATAGTCTTCAGAGAAGAACATACTTGCTTCTTGAAGATTACAAACAAAACAATCAGTCTTCTTGATAAGATCTCTTCTTTCAACCGCAATACTCATATTAGAAACAATCGCATAAATGCGCTTTTTATATTTTTCAGCTAAATCAAAGAGAATATTAAGAATCTTTGGTTCCATATCAATCTCAACAACGATACTATCCGCATCTTTGATGATTTCATCACCATGTTCTTCAAGAATTGTCGCAATACCATCCAAACTTGGACGTTTAGAAATGGATGCAACAACATCACCGTCATTATCAAATACAGCTAACCATGTCCCAAGTCCATCTTCAGTTCTTAAGATATAATCAGTGTTGACCTTATGTCTTTGAAGCTTATTGATAACATCATCAGAAATGCCACTCTTATCAACTACACTGACAAATGTTGGTCTTAATTCCACATTGGCGATATCTTCAGCAACATTTCTGCTGACACCACCATGAACCTGTGTCACACGTCCTGCATTTCTTCCTGACGGAATATATTGAGCAATTGGATATCCTTTAATATCCACAAATACTGCACCTACTACTACGATTCCCATAAATCTCAATCTCCTTTTTTAATGTATACACTATATCAAAAAGAAGTACATTTCTCAATATAAAAAATGAAGACGAAAAAACGTCTTCATTTTTAGAATGGTGTATCCTCAAAATCAGAAATCTTGATAGATGATGAAGCCATCTCTTCTACCAATGTCGTATGACGATGATTATCCACATCTAAGCTTAATGCCTTCTTAAAGACCTGAGGATTTCCCAATAGATACAATTCTCTTTTAGCACGTGTAAGTCCCGTATAGATCAGATTCTTTCTCATCATAATCGAATAATCAGGAAGAATGCTCATGATCACAACCGGGAATTCATTCCCCTGTGATTTATGTACAGACATACAGTAAGCATGCGTAATCTGAATAAAATCATTGGCGGTATATTCAATCATGATACCATCAAAATCTACGACAAGCGTATCACTTAGATACTCTTCTCCATCCTTGAAGATAATCTCTACCAATGTTCCAATGTCACCATTAAAGACATTCTCATCAGGACGATTCTTCAATTGAAGAATCTTATCCCCTTCTCTAAATAATCTTCTGCCTACCTTAAGCTCCTCTTTCATGTAAGAAGAAGGATTCAATAGATTCTGCAATGCCTCATTTAAGGCATCAATACCAGCCACTCCATTATACATTGGAGAAAGCACTTGTATGTCATTCATTTCATAGCCATCATCCAACAATGAAGAAACAAGCGCTAATGTTTCTTTAACAACTTCATAATTCAGACATGTCTTAAATGAAATATCTTCATATTGATCAAATAAAGAAACATCATATTCATCATTTCTAATAGCATGCGCCAATCTTACAATGCCGCTTCCTTCTTCTTGACGATGAATCGTATTCAATGCGACAACTTCTACCTTCTTAGAAGCAAGAAGATCTCTTAACACATTACCTGGAGCAACACTTGGCAACTGCTGATCATCACCAATAAGAAGAATTTTCTTTATATGTGTTCCTGCTTCTAGCACTCTTGCAAACAATAGACTATCCACCATGGAAAACTCATCAATAACAAGCAGATCCGTGTCCAAAGGATTATTTTTATTCATCATGAACGTATTGGCATGAAGATCCCATTTCAATAATCTGTGAATCGTTGATGCTTCAATTCCTGTAAGTTCTGACAAGCGTTTTGCGGCTCTTCCTGTAGGTGCTACTAAATCAATATGAAGTTCAGGATGCATCTGCTTAAAGACCTTCAATATTCCCTGTACAACAGTGGTCTTCCCTGTACCCGGTCCTCCTGTTAAGATCATTGCAGGTTCATTAATAAAAGTATGAATCGCATTTCTTTGTGTTTCATCATAATTGATGCCTAGCTCATCTTCTACTTCTTCAATGCGTTCATCAATAAGCGATTCTTCTACTTGACCTTTAGGAAGACGGGAAAACTTCTTAAAAAGATTAGCAATGCTTTTCTCTGAATCATAAAGATCTTTTGGATAATATTTCTCAATCTTCTGAATGATCTTTTTATCCTCAATCAATGCATAAAGACTATCTTCAAATGTCTCATTATCCACTTCTGGAAGAAAACGATGAAAAATACGATGTAATGTAGAAATATCAGAATACGTAGATCCCGTTCTAAAGCATGCCTGCATTAATGCATCCGCAATAGCTGCCTTAATACGATATGGTGATTTAGGATCAAACTTCATCTTCATCGCTAATGTATCAGCACTCTTAAAACCGATACCATCTATATCATCAATCAGCTGATAGGGATTTGATTTTAAGACATCCAATGTCTTTTCCTTATAGAATCCCTGTATCAATGAAAGATGTCTCGTAGAAATACCATGTCCCATAAAGAAAGAGAGAACTTCCTGATCATAGTCCTGATTAGTTAATACATCCACAATAGTCTTAACCTTCTTCTCACTCATTCCTCTTACAATATGAAGACAAGTAGGATCCTTCTTGATCTGATTTAAACAATCTTCACCTAAAGTATCCACAATAAGTTCAGCCTGCTTTTTGCCAATCCCCTTAAACAACGGAGAAGACAAATAGCGGATGATCTCATCATGATCATCCGCTAGCAAGATTTCATACGATTGAATCTGGAACTGTTTTCCATAGCGTGGATGAATGACAAAATCTCCGGTAATACGGTAGCGATCATCAGTATTGACATAGGACATATTGCCAGTAATTGCAAATGGCTTATCTTCTTCATCAGCATCAAAACGTGCCACGATGAACTTTGTCTCTTCGCTATAAAATATAATACGGGTAATAGTTCCAGAATAAGCAATCATTATAAATACTCAATCTCCTTGTTGTCTTTATAGACTTTCTCAATAGTTCCTCCACCAAGACATACATCACCATCATAGAAGACAGCGGCCTGTCCAGGTGTTACAGCCTTAACTGGTTTCTTAAATGTCACATAGATTGTAGTGTCATCAATAAAGCGAATAGAGACATCATTATCTTTCTGTCTGTATCTGAATTTAGCAGTACAGTCAAAGTCTCCTTCTACTTTCTTTGAAGGAATCCAGTTTACATCAGTAATCAATGCTTCATCTGACAATAGCCAATCATTGGAATCTCCCTGAGCAACATAGAGAATATTATCATCATATTCTTTACCAATGACAAACCAAGGTCCACCTTTTCCACCAATGTTAAGACCCTTTCTTTGTCCAATTGTATAATACATGATGCCCTGATGTTCACCAATGACTTCCTTATTTTCATAATTGACAATCTTTCCTGGCTTAGCAGGAATATAATTCTTTAAGAACTCCTTGAAGTCTCTTTCTCCAATAAAACAGATTCCTGTAGAATCCTTTTTATGAGCAACTGGTAAATCAAGCTCTTCGGCAATCTTTCTTACTTCAGGCTTTGTCAATTCTCCAATTGGGAATAAAGCTTCTTTTAGCTGGAACTGTGCCAACTGACATAAGAAGTATGTCTGATCTTTATTATTATCTACACCACGTAGCATTACGCTGTCTTCACCTTCATGATGTTCAACACGTGCATAATGCCCTGTCGCAATATAATCAGCATCAATCTTTTTGGCATAATCTAAGAATGCCTTAAATTTAATATGTTTATTACATAGAATATCTGGATTAGGTGTTCTTCCTTTAGCATATTCTTCTAAGAAATAAGTGAAAACTGAATCCCAGTATTCCTTAATGAAATCAACTCTTCTGATTTCTAAACCAAGATGTTCTGCTACCTTGCAGGCATCATTGTAGTCCTGTTCTTGCGGACATACAGATGCATCATTATTTGGATTTCCTAAGATATCATTATTAAGAGAACTATCCCAGTTTCTCATAAAGACACAAATAACTTCGTATCCTTGTTTTTTAAGCAAGTAAGCAGCAACTGCACTGTCCACTCCCCCACTTAAACCTAATACAACTCTTTGACTCATATCTTATCCTCCTTGCGTCCCTCATTCTAACACATTTGTAAATATAAAAAAAGAGCTTTTATCAAGAGAAAAAATACCAGCCTATTAAGACTGGTATTCCCTGATAAGCCTATATAATTGTATCAATATTGTCGGCAACAATGCAAACAATATGACTGCTCCCCATTGCATATAGGAAAGTCTTTCTACTTTAAAAAGCATTCTTCCATAATCAGTTAAAGAAACGCCCATCACAAGAACAATGCCTACCCCAATCGCATAGAAACAATACTTGTTCTTTAATCCTAAACGATAAAGACTTTCTTTTCCTCTTGAATTTAATCCATGAAAAAGTCTAGCTAATGTCAATGTCAAGAAAGCCATGGATGAAGCATGTGCGAACGATGAAGATAAACCAACATAATAAGATGACATCACAAATACAAAAAGCAGTAGTGCTTGTATGATCATCGTTTTAATAAACGCCTTATCCATCAGTGAAGCATGCGGATCTCTCGGCTTTCTGTTCATCACTTCATGTCCAGGTTCCACCCCAATAGCCAAGGCAGGAAGAGAATCTGTCACAAGATTAATAAAGAGCAGCTGTACCGCATAAAATGGCAGTGGCAAAGATAAAAGCGAGGTCATAAGCACACAAAGGATGGCGGATAGGTTTCCTGACAACAGGAACAAAATGGCATTTTTGATATTGTCATAGATAACACGACCATTGCGTACCGCTTTAATAATTGTCGCAAAATGATCATCTGCTAAAATCATTGACGCTGCATCTTTTGATACTTCTGTTCCAGTGATGCCCATGGCCACACCGATATCTGCTTTCTTAAGTGCTGGTGCATCATTCACGCCGTCCCCAGTCATTGAGACAATCTGTCCACTTTTCTGCCAAGCTTCGACAATGCGAATCTTGTGCTGTGGAGAGACTCTGGCATAGACGGAAATAGTGGCTATTTCCCTAGCCAGTGTTTCATCGCTCATTTCATCTAGCTCTTCACCTGTGACAGCTTTATCGCCTTCGCTAAATAGACCAATCTTTTTACCAATCGCTACCGCTGTATCTTTATGATCACCGGTAATCATCACCGTGCGGATGCCTGCCGCTTTCGCTTGCGCCACCGCTTCTAAGGCTGAATGGCGTGGTGGGTCGATCAATGAGACGAGACCTATGAAGGTATAGCCATTTTCACTTGAGAGTGTGAGCTTTTCTTTTGATTCTTTATAGGCAAAAGCAAGAACGCGAAGTCCATCATTTGAGAAGGAATGATTCATCTTCATGATTGCCTCAATATCTTCTTTTGTAATAGCTCTTACGCCTTCACTTGTCATGATGGATTGACATCTATTTAAAAGAACATCAACTGCCCCTTTAGTAAAGATTGTCATCTTTCCTTTCATATTATGTCTAGTAGACATCAGCTTTCTTTCTGAATCAAAAGGAACTTCATCAATACGTGGCAGTAAGTCACGTACCATTCCTTCACTTAACAGATGCCCACTTTGTGGATGACGAATGCCTTTGACATGATGATACATATCAATCAGTGCATACTCTGTTGGATCTCCTATTCCTTCTCCTTCGACAATGCTTGCATCATTGGCAAGAACACAGGCATAAAGAAAACGTCGATGAATTTTCTTTTCTAATGAAAGATTATTAGGATCAATGCGTTCATGATCAAGATAGACATCCGCCACTGTCATCTTGTTTTGTGTCAATGTTCCCGTCTTATCTGAACAGATGACTGAAACGCTTCCTAATGTCTCAACAGCTGAGAGTTCTTTTACAATAGCCTGTTCTTCTGCCATCTTGCGCATGCCCATTGCCTGCACAATTGTGATGATGGAACCTAATGCTTCTGGTATAGCGGCAACCGCTAAAGCAACCGCAAATAGAAGAGCCTCCATAAGTGGCGTACCACGATAAAGCTGCAAAGCTAACACGATGGCTGATATCAAGAGAATCCCTATCGCAAGACGCTTGCTGAAGCGATCAATTGTCTTTTGTAAAGGGGTACGTTTAGCTTTTGTATCATTCATCAAGGTGGCAATCTTTCCAAGCTCGCTTTGCATTCCAGTAGCCACCACGATAGCTTCTCCTCTTCCCGCCGTTACAAGCGTACCAGAATAAACCATATTGATACGATCTGCAAGAGACGCCTTAGAAATAACATCCACCTTCTTATCAATCGGTAAAGACTCGCCAGTCAAGGCACTTTCATTGACCTGAAGCGAAGCTTCGTCAATAAGTCGCGCATCCGCGCAGATCATATCCCCCGCTTCAAGCAAAACAACATCGCCCGGTACAATCTCCTTAGATGCAAGCTGATGAATGTTGCCATCACGCTTGACCTTGACATGTGGTGAAGACATGGCCTTCAAGGCGTCAAGAGATTTATTAGCAACAACGCTCTGCCATGTACCAAGTGTTGCATTCAATATAAGAACCGCAATAATGACACCGGCACTTTTTACATCTTTAGTGAACAAGGAAATAATAGCCGCAATAAGCAAGATGACAACAAGAAGATCCGCAAACTGTTTTATAAAAATCATGAAGATAGAATCCTTCTTTGATTCTTCAAGCTTATTTTCTCCATACTTATTTATACGCTCCTGCACTTGTTTGCTGCTAAGTCCATCAAGAGAAGCATCGAGATATTTTAGTAGCTCCTCTTCATTCATCTGATACCAGTCTTTCATATTAACCTCCTGGGGTATGAAAATACCTTAATATATATTTCATTATATCAAAAAAGATGGGAATAATCCCATCTTATTAGTCTAACTGAGACATTGGCAACATTGCTGCTCCAATAGCACCACAGTCATCTAATTTCTTTAATAATAGTGGAATATGATTTCTCATACCTACATGAATTTTAGCATTGAACTGTTCGTTTAATGTATCCCAGAAATAATCTCTAGCTTTCATGACACCGCCACCAAGAACGAAGCAGTGTGGATCTACTGTATGTGCAATGTTTGCTAATAAAGTAGATAATTCATCAACGGCTTCATCACAGATTGCTTTAGCCTGTGCATCTCCAGCTGCTGCTAAATCAAAGACATTACCTGCATGTTTTACTTTATCTTCCCCAAGAGCAGCAACACCTTTTCTAGTAATTGCAGTACCTGAACATTCACCTTCAGCTGCACCAGCATTTAATGCACCCTGTTTATATCCACCTGGTTTTACAATAATGTTTCCAATTTCTCCGGCATGTCCACGACCACCAGAAACTAATTTGCCATCAACGATGAAAGCACCACCAATACCAGTTGATACAGTAATAAAGTAACAAGTAGGATATCCTTTACCTGCACCAAGAATAGCTTCTGCTAAACCAGCTACATTTGCATCATTATCTAAGAATACTGGTTTATTGAATTCTTCTTTAAGTTTATCTACGATTGGATAACCTTCAAATCCTGGCAGATTGCTTGCCATAATCATAACGCCTTTAACAGTATCTACTGGACCTGGAACTCCAATACCGATTCCTTCCACATTTTCAAAACCATTGCAAGCATCATAATCCAATGTACGGATCATTCTTGAAATTTTAGAGCAGACATAATCTACACCATGTTCTTTTTCTGTGCTTTCTTTTACTTCGCTGTATGTCTGTCCATTTTCGTCTACTAATAAGGCACGTACATTAGTACCACCTAGATCGACTCCGATATAAAATTTCATCAGTTTATTTCCTCCTCTATTCTACTATTATACCTGTGAAATAATTTATTGAGAAGAGGTTATTTAAAGTATTTTTATGAATTCTCTACTCAATGTTCTCTTTCAATATAACAATCGAGATAGATACAAAATACCTTATGTCATTTAAGAGAAAACATAAATTTATTTGAAATATTTTTCTTGAATCTCTTTAAATTTTTGAGGAACCTGACATGTGATTGTCTTTCCTTTCATATACTTCATGCTGCCAATTGGATTGACAAAAGATAATGAATAAGCATGAAGCAGCTGTGAATTAAGATGGAATTCTTTCTTGATTTGTTTATTCCATTCAAAATCACCGTATTTCTTATCTCCCATCAAGGGATGATTGATACTAGACAAGTGCACACGAATCTGA
>NZ_JAGBIX010000001.1:0-45717 GCF_017934775.1 Kandleria sp.
CCTATATGACAAGGTGAACATACAGTGCGAATGCGCGGGGTGCAGGGATTGCCCGTTCAAGAGCAGATGCACAAAGTCTGCAGGCAACAGGACCATGACATTATGCAGAAAGCTTGAGGATTTTCATGAACACGTCGATGCATCACTTGACACGCCGGTAGGCAGAGAGCTTATGACCGCAAGACAGGTGTTCAGCGAGGGAGCATTCGGAATCATCAAGCAGGACTACGGATATGACAGATTACGACGAAGAGGCAATTCCAATGTATCTTTTGAGATATTCATGGTCGCAATCGGATTCAATATCAGGAAATATCACAATATGATTCGTAAAAGAAAGCCGAGCGAAGAAAGCATGAAGTGCTGCTAGAACAGTTGTTCACATACTGAAAAACGTTATTCACAGCTATATAGGGATATTGCGCCCAAAAATGGGGGCTTTTTTATGTCTAAATGCCCGTAAACAGATTTTATCTGGCTGTAGGGAGTCAAAAAAAGAAAAAAAGAGCTGGTCCAGCTCAGTGATTATCCATAAATCTCTTTACTGGGTCAGCCCCTTTTAAAAAAAACTAGAGGTAGAACGCTGTTCCACCTCTCCCAAAAAACAAAAATGTTTTTCAATTGTATAATTATAGTACTTTTTTGAAGAAAGATTGTCAATAATATCTATAAAAAAATAATCTTTGAGTCTGATTACAGGATTATGGATGAACTCAGATATTCTTCATTGCTTTTTTCTTTGCATTAAGCGGTACATAGTGATTGAATAAAAAGAAGTGATATATATTAGAAAAGTATTTAATTATTTTTTGTAATGTTGAAATAGGGATTTCTTTTATTCATGAATTATTACTTTCTATGTATGTATTCAATAATAAGTAGAAAATAGTTGAACTTAATTTTTAATCATTAAAACTATAAAAACTCCAATAACCATTGACCATAACGTAACGTCATGGTTTACTTTTTATATAGTTCAATATAAAGGAGAGACTATTATGAAAGGTATTATTCTCGCAGGGGGGAGTGGAACTAGACTCTACCCATTAACAATGGTTACTAGTAAGCAGTTATTGCCTATCTATGATAAACCAATGATTTATTATCCATTAAGCATTATGATGCAGGCAGGTATTAAGGATATCCTTATTATTTCAACTCCAAATGATACACCTCGTTTTGAAGAGTTATTAGGAGATGGGCATCAGTTTGGTATCTCATTACAGTATAAAGTACAGCCTAGTCCTGATGGATTGGCTCAAGCATTCTTGCTTGGAGAAGACTTCATTGACGGAGATTCATGTGCCATGATTTTAGGAGATAATATCTTCCATGGACATGGTCTAGTAAAAAGATTAAAAGCAGCTGCTTCTAGAGAAGAAGGAGCTACAGTCTTTGGTTATTATGTAGATGATCCTGAACGTTTTGGTATTGTAGAATTCAACGATGAAGGTAAAGCTGTTTCTATTGAAGAAAAACCAGCTCAGCCTAAATCAAACTATGCGGTTACTGGGTTATACTTCTATGACAAGAATGTCGTAGAATACGCTAAAACTATTAAACCAAGTGCTAGAGGTGAATTAGAAATCACTGACTTGAATAAGATTTATCTTGAAAAAGGTAAGCTTAATGTAGAACTATTAGGACAAGGATTCACTTGGTTAGATACAGGTACACATGAATCACTAGTTGATGCAACTAACTTTGTAAAGACTGTTGAAACACACCAGCATAGAAAGATTGCTTGTCTTGAAGAGATTGCTTATAATAATGGCTGGATCTCTAAAGATGAATTAATTGAGAGATATGAACTTTTAAAGAAGAACCAGTATGGTGCTTACTTAAAAGATGTTATTGATGGAAAATACATGGATTAAAAGGAGATTAAAATGAATATTATCGTTACTGGCGGAGCTGGGTTTATTGGCTCAAACTTTGTTTTTCATATGTTAAAGAAGTATCCAGATTATAGAATTATCTGTGTTGATGCATTAACATATGCAGGAAACTTATCAACTTTGGAACCTGTTATGGATAATCCAAACTTTAGATTTGTAAAGCTTGATATTACTGATAGAGAAGGTGTCTATAAGTTATTTGAAGAAGAACATCCTGATGTAGTAGTTAACTTTGCGGCTGAATCTCATGTAGATAGATCAATTGAAAATCCAGAGATTTTCTTACAGACAAATATTATTGGTACATCTACATTAATGGATGCATGTAGAAAATATGGTATTAAGAGATATCATCAGGTTTCTACTGATGAAGTTTATGGTGATCTTCCATTAGATAGACCAGATCTATTCTTTACTGAAGAAACACCTATTCATACTTCATCACCTTATTCATCATCTAAGGCTGGTGCTGATTTATTGGTTTTAGCTTATCATAGAACTTATGGTTTACCTGTTACTATTTCTAGATGTAGTAATAACTATGGACCATATCATTTCCCTGAAAAGCTTATCCCATTAATGATTGCCAATGCTTTAAATGATAAGCCATTACCTGTATATGGAGAAGGATTAAACGTAAGAGATTGGCTTTATGTAGAAGATCATTGTAAAGCAATCGATTTAATCATTCACAAAGGTAAAGTTGGAGAAGTCTACAACGTAGGTGGTCATAATGAAAAGAGCAATATTGAAATTGTTAAGATCATCTGTAAAGAATTAGGTAAACCTGAATCATTAATTACTCATGTAGAAGATAGAAAAGGTCACGACATGAGATACGCAATTGATCCTACTAAGATTCATAATGAATTAGGATGGCTTCCTGAAACTAAGTTTGAAGATGGTATCAAGAAGACAATCAAATGGTATCTAGAAAACAAGAAATGGTGGGAAGACATTATTTCAGGTGACTACCAGAACTATTACGATAAAATGTACGGCGATAGAAAAGAGGTTAAGTAATGAAAGTATTCGTTACAGGCGTAGCTGGACAGCTCGGACATGATGTCATGAACGAACTCGCTAAAAGAGGCTACGAAGGAATCGGTACGGATCTAAAGGAAACATACAGTGGTGTACAGGACGGGAGCCCTGTAACCACTATGCCGTATGTTTCTTTAGATATTACTGACGCTAAAGCGGTAGAAGAAACAATCACAAAGGTTAACCCTGATGTGATTGTTCACTGTGCAGCATGGACAGCTGTCGATGCGGCAGAGGATGAGGATAAGAAGGATCTTGTACATAAGATCAATGTGGAAGGGACACAGAATATTGCAAATGTCGCAAAGAAGATTGATGCAAAAATGGTGTACATTTCTACAGATTATGTATTCAATGGACAAGGTGAAACACCTTGGGATCCTGATTGTAAAGATTATGCACCATTATCAGTATATGGTGAAACAAAGCTTGGTGGTGAACAGGCTGTCTCTAATACGTTAGATAAATACTTTATCGTGCGTATTGCATGGGTCTTTGGATTAAATGGAAACAACTTCATTAAGACAATGTTAAGAGTAGGAAAAACACATGATCAGGTTACTGTCGTAAGTGATCAGATTGGTACACCTACATACACATTGGATCTATCAAGATTACTAGTAGATATGATTGAAACTGATAAGTATGGTTACTATCACGCTACAAATGAAGGTGGATTCATTTCATGGTATGAATTTACAAAAGAAATCTATAGACAGGCAGGATACTCAACTAAAGTTCTACCTGTGACAACAGAAGAATATGGTATCTCTAAAGCAGCAAGACCATTCAATTCTAGATTAGATAAATCTAAACTAGTAAAGAATGGATTTACTCCATTGCCAACATGGCAGGATGCTTTATCAAGATACCTTAAAGAACTAAACATGGAGGAACTATAAGATGGGACAGATTCAAGTAGAAAAGAATGTTGGTGGCATTGAAGGTTTACATATTATCACACCAGCAGTACATGGAGATAACAGAGGATATTTCACTGAAACATATAATCAGAGAGATATGCATGAAGCAGGATTAGATATGGTCTTTGTACAGGATAATGAATCATCAAGTACAAAAGGTGTACTAAGAGGGTTACATTTCCAGAAACAGTTCCCACAGGGTAAACTAGTAAGAGTCATCAAAGGTGCTGTTTATGATGTAGCAGTAGACTTAAGAGCAGATTCTAAGACATATGGTAAATGGTATGGTGTAGAATTAACTGAAGACAATCATAAACAGTTCTATATCTCAGAAGGATTTGCACATGGATTCTTAGTATTATCTGATGAAGCTAAGTTCTGTTACAAGGTAACTGACTTCTATCATCCAGGTGATGAAGGTGGACTTGCATGGAATGATCCTGAAATCGGTATTGAATGGCCTCATCTTAAAGGAGAATATAAGGGAACAGCTGATCCTGAAGGTTATACTTTAGAAGACGGTACACCACTTAACTTCTCTGACAAAGATAAGCTTTGGTTACCTTTAAAAGAAACATTTAAGTTTTAATTACTGACATAAATTTATAATTACACGTAAAAATTAATATCGTTTTGTAAGAGCCGTGCGAATAACATGGCTCTAATTTTTATAAAATATTTAACATTATTTAGGGGATTTAAGTATATGAAATTTTTTTCCAGCGATCGGTTCCTTGTTCGATTGTTTCAAGTAGTTTTTTTCTTGTTTTTTTGTTGGGTTTTTGTAATTGTGCTTGAATCGTTTTTTAAGCAACAATTAACGCCATTTATTTTTGTGCTGCCACTTATGTTGTTTCTCTTTTGTCTATATTATTGCATTAATAAGTATTTTGATGAAAATGAAAAGAAACTAAAGTATTTAACAGCTATAATAATTGGATTTTGCATACTTGTTTATTTCTTTCTTGCCAACAAGATGAAATTTTATGCGAATGCCGATTTAGAATGTATTTATAAAATTGCTTTACGTTATGCGAAAACTCACGATTTTACAACTGCATATAAAGCTGTTACTCTTTATGATTACTTAGCAACTTATCCAAATAATCATATGGTATTTTTTATGTTATCGATATTTTATAGAATATTGAATAGTTTAAATCTACTGAAGTATTATCTTACTGCAAGTGTGAATTTATCAGCATTATTTATGAGTCTCTCGCTGATTTTTACATGGCTTTCCTGTAAAGAAATATTTGGATATAAAAAATCTTTGTTCATTGTAATTTTAACGGGGATGTTCTTACCGTTAACTTTGTATGTATCCTATTTTTATACAGATGTACTTGCCTTGCCTTTTTTCACGGGTGCTTTATATTTGTATTTTAAAGCAATCAAAATTGAGAAAACGAAAAAAAGATTATTATTATTTGCACTCTCTACATTAGTTTTCTCTATTGGATATAAAATGAAGGGGAGCCTTGGTATACCATTTTTAGTATGCGTTATATATCTTCTTTTAAAATGGAATTGGCGAAAATCTATTCCTGCTGTGTTGTGTTTGATACTAATATTTACTGTAAATATTAGTATTATTAAAACAGGATTTAATCTATTGGGAATAGTAAATGAAGAAAGATTATATAAACATGAGTTCCCTTCTGAACATTGGATTGCAATGGGATTGTTAGATCCAGGTGGATTTTATTTGCCAGACTTTCAGCATACATTAAGTTTAAAGAACTCAACGATAAAGAAGAAGGAATGTAGGAAAATTATTAGCCAAAGATTAAATGAAATGATTGATAAAGGCAAAGTATATAGTCATTTAAAAAATAAAACAGATTTTATTTGGTCTGAGGCAGATTATCATGTTTCTCTTCAGGTATGGGAATATCCATCAGATCCATATAGATATGGTCTAGAAAATTTTAATCGTTTAGTACATCCAAATTCTAAAATATATAATCTTTTCAAAAAAGGTGAGCCTGCAAATGATTTTTTCATGATATATACAAAATGTTTTCATTTATTATTTTTTGTGATGTTATTTATTGGCACTTTTAAAATGTTTATTAGACCTACAATAAACGCAAGACTTATTTATCAGGGAATTACTTTAGGCATTGCATTATTCTTGCTAATTTGGGAAGCACGTTCTAGATATTTATTATCATTAACTCCAGCAATGTTGATGCTTATGTTCTATGGCTTTGATGATTTGTATTTATTATCTCAAAGAATAGTAGATAGAGTGAAAAATAATAACTGATAGGTTTAAAATGTTTTCGCACTCCGTTAGGGAGTGCGTTTTATTATCTTATAAATTTATGTTGTAATGAATTTATATATTCAACAGGTAGAGTGAGTTTTGGGCATAAAAGATATGACTTTATAAATTATCATTGTTTAAGATTGTCTATCATATGATTGAATTCTATTTAAAATAAATATCTCGTAAAACTTGTGGCATAGAGGTAAACATCATTTCAACTATTGTTTTGGCCGGTGTTATGTTGTCATGGAGCAGCCATTCTTTCGTCATGCCTACACAGCCATAACAATAGAGTTTGATGCTAAACTGGATTTGTGGATCAAGTGTATTAGTATTAAGGATCCTTTTAGCTTCTTGGGTATATCTATTTGTATAATATTCTACGATGTATTTCCAAAGAGCATTTTGAGAAGAATCCTCAAATGCTCTTTTATAAAATAAGAAATCATTTCTCATTTTATTCATATGATGAGCTGCGGATTCGCTAGAGATGATATTGGTATCTATTGCAGAATCATAAAAGATCCATGCAACTAAATCATATTTATCTTTAAAATGATAATAAAAAACAGGTCTACCTATTTGTGCCTCATTACAAATCTCTGTGACTCTTATTTTCTCAATTGACTTTTTATTCATTAGTCTTTTCATAGCTTCAGCTATCCATAGTTTTGTACGATTAGTCATGTCTTATCTCCTTTTATACAAAAATGCGAATCTGTATTAATTCTTAACATTATTATAATTGTGTATATTTCTTTTTCCAATAGAGTTCATAAAATAGAATTAAAGGTATCGTAATGAGGAGGAAGACTATGTCAAAAAGAGTATGTAACATCTTAGAAATTGAAAAACCAATCATTCAAGGACCACTTAACTGGTTGACAGATGCAAAATATGTCGCAGCAGTGAGTAATGCTGGTGGATTAGGAGTTATTGGCTTTAATGCAGGAATAAAAGAGCCAGTGTTCACAATTGAAGAAACAATGGAAAACATAAGAAATGAAATAAGACGTGTAAAAGAATTAACAGATAAGCCATTTGGACTCAATATTGCACCTACTTCTGATGATCCAGAAGTAGATAGATTTACAGGACCGACATTAGAAGTCATGAAAGAAGAAAAAGTTTCAGTTGCAGTAATGGTTGGAGAACTTATGCCAGGATGGATCAAAAAATTCCATGATAATCATATTAAAGTTGTATTCAGAGCTGCTAATCCGAATATAGAAAACACTAAAGAAGCAATCAAGGCGGGGGTTGATATTCTAGTAGCAACTGGGTTTGATGAAGGAGGAACTGTTCCAACAAAAGCAATAGGAACATTTTCAATTGTTCCTATGATTGTTGATGCAACAGAAGGAAAAGTACCTGTTATGGCTGCCGGAGGCATTAGTGATGAAAGAACCGCAAAAGCTGCTTTTGCATTAGGAGCAGAAGGACTCTATGTAGGAACAGCTTTCATGATGGCAGAAGAATCCCCATTGGCAAAAAATATTAAAGAAGAAGGTACTAAGATTAATGCAACTGATTTAATCATGTATAGAACAGTTCCAGCTTATTATCGTTCATTAAAAGGAGAACTTCCTAATAAATTATTAAAAATGAGTAGAGAAGGTGCAAGTGAAGAAGAAATCTATAAAGCACAAAACGCCTACATAGGAATGAGAGATGGAATGTTAATGGGAGATCTTACAAAAGGATATGCCTCATTTGGATTAGGTATATCCATGATCAATAAGATTGAACCCGTTTCAGTTATTATGAACAGATTAATGAAAGGAATAGAAGAATGAAATTTTAGAACTTAGCTATAAAAAATATTCTATCTTATTTGAAGTAATGAGAGATTATCTCAATTAAAAAAGTAATACCATTTATGATTTAGGTTTATTACGACTCAAGAGAGTCTATAAGATTCATATTAACAAAAATACAATTTAGAAGAACATCTGTTACCACAATGATGTACGAAGATTCTATTGAGATAATAAGTTTTGATTCATTGGAAGTAGTAGAAACATTCATTCTGTCTTAATATATTGTACTTGTTATGATGCTAGGTCGTAGTGACCTTAATGATATTAAATGACATTATTAAATAATTATAAGGAGGGTATTATGCATTTTACAGAAACAGTATATAGAAATCCGTATTGGCCAACATTTCCCCTTCTTCAAATTACACAGGGGTGCACACACAATAAATGTAAGTTCTGTAGCATGTATAAGGATGTTGATTTTAGATTACAACCACTTGAATGGGTAGAAGAAGATCTAAAAGAAATAGCAGAAATCTCACCTGATCAACGACAATACAGTTATTATCAGCTAATCCATTAGTGATGAGTTTTGAAAAACTAAAACATATACTAGAACTCATTAATAAGTATCTACCTAATATAGAATATATCTATACTCAAGGAAGAGTTTCAGATTTAAAAAATAAAACTGTAGCACAATTAAAAGAATCAAGAGCATTAGGAATGAAAGAAATCTCACTTGGAATAGAAAGTGGGGATGATTGGACACTTGAAAGAATTAATAAAGGATATACATCAGAAGATATTCTTACACAATGTCATAAACTAGAAGAAGCAGGAATTGATTATTGGATGACATTCTTAAATGGTGTAGCAGGTGCGCAACACAGTCGAGAACACGCTATTGAATCCGCACATATCTTTAGTCAATGTAAACCAAAGGTTGTCGGAACAGGAGGGTTAACGCTATTTCCAGACACACCACTTCTACAAGAAGTACAAAAAGGGGAATTTACTTCTCTTTCAGAGTCTCAAATGTTAGAAGAACTTTTATTATTTGTAGAAAACCTTACATGTGATGCCACATTTATTACGCATCATACAATATCAGGAATAAATCTTACAGGACCTGATTTCTTAAAAAGAAAAGATCAAATCATTTCTTCACTACGACATGAAATAAAATACGGTAATCATGATCAGATGGCAATGATCAGAAACACTAAACAAACACTTTAAATACTTTTAAATAATTAAAGAGCTGATTATCATTAACATGGTTTTACAAAGATTTGAGGGAAGAAATCTATATGAATTGGCTATTGATGCTAAGTCTACTATATGAAATAAAGTGGAAAGCTTAGGTATGATACCTTTGCTTTCCACTTTTTATATGAGCAGTTTAGTAGGAATTACTTACAAATTTTGTTATTGTGTGAATATAGGCAAATATTATTTATAATAATCTTTTACAGCTTTAATGAACTCTTTAGTAAGAGATAAATCTGCCCCATTAAAATAGTAAATACCAAAATCATTTCTTGGTGTTTCCAGCCAAGGAAGAGTTAAGATTCCTTCATCTTCAGCGACTTGAAATTCAGGAACAAGGGCAAAGCCAAATCCCGCTTTGACAAGTCCATATGCCTCATTGACATTTTCACAGATGATATTATTTAACTTATTGTTAACGGGCAATAAAGTCCTTCCTCTAGAAAAATAAGATTTCAGTAGATAAGGTGGAAGAGCGATAACTTGTTCAATAGGAAATAAATCAGATGTATGTACTGCCTTTAAATCTTTAAAAGTATGATAAGCATCATGCTCTTTTGAAATGATAAAAACAAATCCATCATGATGAATAGGTTCAAAACTAATATGAGAATCTTTGAATAATGCATCTTTCATGCATACTACAACATCTAAAAAATGATTGCTTAAGGCCTGTAAATTCGTATTGGTCTGATTATAGACAAGCTTAGGAGAAAGAGTAGCATCTCCAATATACATATCTGAAAGAGCTTGAGTAATCATCTTTATAGACTGGGGATCAGTATATCCAATCTTGAATGAATGATATTCATTGATCTTATAATTATTGATCCATTCTTTAGAATGGTAATAAGTATCAAGCATACTTTTTGCTTCAGGAAGAAATTGATTACCTATTTCACTAAGTTTTACAGAACGCGTTGTTCTATAGAATAGCTCACAGCCAAGCTCTTTTTCAAGAGATTTAATCTGCTTAGAAACTGCAGGTTGAGTAAGATGTAATTCTTCCGCACATCTTGCGTAGTTTAATGTAGAAGATAGAGTGATAAAACATTCCAGTTGATTTGTATTCATTTTATTTATTCCTTTCTGTTATTAAAGATAACATATATTCATTTCTCAATGAAGGTAAATTGAAATATCATGTAAATGAAAGAGAGAAAGAATATGGATAAATTAAAAAGAACAGTTCAGATGTTAAAGAAATATCCTATGCAGTACTTGGGTGTTATTGGACTAGATGGAAAACCAAAAGTAAAGGCTTTTGAATTTAAGTTTGAAGAAAATGGAAAGCTTTATTTTGATGTTATCAGGGGAAGTGAAACCTATAAGGAATTAAGTGTTAATCCCTATTGTGAAATAACTGTCGCATCAAGAAAAGATCTAGAATGGATTCGAATAAGCGGCAAGGTGAGATTTGTGAATGAAGTGTATTTAAGGGATAAATTATTTGATCATAGTGAAATATTATCGCAGAAGTATGGTTATATACGAGAACTTGTGATGCCATTTACTTTAGATGATGTTCATGTCAGTATTAGCAATCTCAATGATCAAAATAATGTAAGTTTTGATTTATAACAGGAGGATAGGTATGAAAGCAGCAGTCATCTATGAAGCAGGGGGACCTGAGAAGTTGTCGATTCAGGAAGTAGCCCGTCCTGATGTAAAAGAAGGGTGGTCACTTATTAAAGTAATAGGACGTGGCATCAATCATTCAGAAATCTTTACAAGAAAAGGAGAATCACCAAGTGTAAAGTTTCCAAGAATATTAGGTATTGAGTGTGTAGGCGTTGTAGAGGAATCTACATCACCTACACTTGTGAAAGGACAAAAAGTTGTATCACTTATGGGCGAAATGGGAAGAGCATTTGATGGCAGCTATGCTGAATACTGTCTTCTTCCTAATGAACAGATTTATCCTATTGAAAGCAATCTTTCCTGGGAAGAGATTGCTGCTGTACCTGAAACGTACTATACGGCTTACCTTTCTTTGATGAATTTGAAAATCAATGAAGTAGATAGTGTACTTGTGAGAGCCGCAACAAGCGGTGTAGGTTTTGCATTTCTCAAGTTGCTTAAAGGGAAGTATCCGCACATTCATGTAACTGGAACAACCAGAAATATTGAGAAGATGGAATTATTGCTTGAATCAGGATTTGATGAGGTTATCATCGATTATCAAAATAAACTTCAGACAAGCAAGAAATATGATAAGATTCTTGATCTTGTCGGACCAGCTGCACTTAAGAATACATTCAAGCATATAAATAAATCAGGAATTATCTGTGTAACTGGATTGCTTGGAAATCAATGGTCATTTGATTTTGAACCATTGGTAGATATGCCCGGATCAGTATATCTTACGACCGCATTAAGTGCTGATCGTAATGAGAAAGAGATGAATGATCTATTTGCTTATATTGAAAACAATCATATCAATGTGAAGCCAGAAAAGATCTTTACACTTGATACGATTGTAGAAGCACATAGGTATTTAGAATCATCAAATAGTTTTGGAAAAGTTGTGGTCATGGGAGGAAATGAATATGAAAATAATTAAGACATTAATGCTTACAGTTTTATCAATAACGTTACTGGTAGGATGTTCTTCATCTAATAAGCCAGTCATCAGAGTTGGCAGTAAGAACTTTACAGAAAATGAAGTATTGGCAGAAATCTATTCTTTAGCATTGGAAGATGCTGGATTTAAGGTGAATCGTCAATTTGATATTTCATCAAGTGCTGTACACACATCTATTGTCAATAATAAGATTGATCTTTATCCTGGATATACAGGAACCGCATATATTTCAATATTGGGGTATACCGAAACAGTATCTGGGGATGAAATTTACAAGATTGTAAAAGAAGAATATAAGAAAAAATATAAATTAGAATGGCTAGAAAAATCCCCGGCACAAGACAGCAATGGTTTAGCTGTATCTAGTAGAGTAAGTAAGAAATATGGTATTAAGACAATTAGTGATTTACAGAAACATGCATCAAAACTAAGAGTTATTTCTCAAGGAGAATTTGATAAAAGAGCAGATGGAATTCCTGGATTAACTAAGGTGTATGGAGAATTTAAATTTAAATCAATCAAGGTTTATGACAATGCATTAAAGTATTCTCTTCTTGATGAAGATAAAGGTGATGTCATTCCAGCATATACATCAGAAGGACAGCTTACAAGTTCTAAATATGTACTACTAGAAGATGATAAGCATTTCTGGCCAGATTATAATGTTGCACCGATTGTAAGAAGTGATATCTTAAAAAAATATCCTAAGATTGCGTCTATATTAGATCCTATCAATAAGAAATTAACGACAAAGGATCTACAGACTCTCAATAAAAAAGTTGATATTGATAAACAGGATTATCAGGATGTCGCAAAAGAATATTATGAATCATTAAAATAGGAGATGGTACTATGGAATATTTTACGCAGTATGGAGGTGAATATATTCGTTTAGTGATTGAGCATCTTCAAATTAGTCTTCTTGCGATTATCGTATCTATTATTATTGGAATCGTACTTGGCATTGTTGCGACAAGATTTAATAAAACTGAAAAAACATTGCTTTTTCTTGCTTCCAATTTACGAATTATTCCCTCATTGGCTGTGCTTATTTTCTTGGTTCCCTACCTTGGAACGGGGCTAATGCCAACTCTTGTTGCACTGGTATTATTAGGAATACCACCGGTGCTTCTTAATACAATCAAAGGGATCAATAATGTTCCAGAATATGTTGTGGAGGCGGCTTTAGGTATGGGATATGATAAGCGTACGTTATTTAGAAAGATTGTTTTTCCTTTGGCTTTACCAGTAATCTTTAATGGGATACAGATTACGACAACTGAAGTCATTGCCAGCACTACCTTAGCTGCCTACATTGGGGCAGGAGGTCTAGGTGAACTGATCATGTCAGGAGTAGGATTAATGAGATTTGATTATCTTTGGATTGGTGGATTAAGTGTTTCTGCAATATCCCTTATGGCCATGTTAATGCTGACGGGGATAAGAAGATTTCTAAGAAAGTATGAGGTATAGACATGATTGAAATAAAAGATGTTTATAAAAAATATGAAAATAGCTCTTATCCGGCATTGGACCATATTAATTTAACAATCAACGATGGAGAACTTATTACTGTTCTAGGTACATCAGGATGTGGCAAGACAACGCTTATTAAGGCAATTAATAAGCTGCATGATATTGATTCAGGAGAAATAATTATTGATCATAAGAACATCAATGATGTAGATGGTGTCGCACTTCGTCGTACCATTGGTTATGTTATTCAACAAGTAGGACTCTTTCCTCATATGACCATTGCTGAAAATATTGCGACAATTCCTGAATTGTTAAAGTGGGAAAAGGATAGAATCAATAAGCGAGTAGATGAGCTTTTAGAAATGATAGATCTTCCTAAAGAATATAAAAACAGATACCCAAGAGAACTTTCTGGTGGCCAGCAACAAAGAGTTGGTCTTGTAAGAGCCTTGGCTGCTGATCCTCATATTGTATTGCTTGATGAACCTTTTGGCGCAATTGATGCTATTACAAGAGAACATCTTCAAGATGAATTGATAAGAATCCATAAAAATGGAAATAAAATATTTATATTTGTAACTCATGATCTCAATGAAGCATTTAAGCTTGGAGATAAAGTGATAATTATGGATAAAGGAAGAGTTGAGCAATTTGATACACCAGATCATATAAAAGCATATCCTGCTACTCCTTTTGTAAAAAAACTATTAGGAGTAGCCTATGATTAAATATTGGATAGAACATTATGATAAGTTTATGGTGGGATTAATAGAACATCTTCAGCTTACTGTTATTACAGTATTCATTTCTATTATTATTTCATTGCTTATTACATTATTAATAAGAAAATACAAACGAGTTCAGATTATCGTTAATGGAATATTTAGTGGACTGTATTCTATTCCAAGTTTAGCATTGTTTGCGATGCTTATTCCTTTTACTGGTCTAGGATTAGAAACAGCGGTTATTGTACTTGTGATATATAATCAGTATATTCTTGTACGTACCAATATCGCTGGATTAGATCAAGTTGATTCTCATATTATTGAAGCCGCAAAAGGAATGGGCATGACAGATTTTCAGATACTCTATAAAGTGCAGTTCCCTTTGGCTTTACCTATTATCTTTGGTGGAATACGTTTAGCCACTATCTCCACAATAAGTATTGGTACCATTGCGGCAGGAATTGGAGCTGGTGGTCTTGGTAGACTACTATTTGAAGGATTAAGACAAATGAACCAGGCAAAAGTTGTAGGTGGAACTATCTTGGTTATTATTTTATCAATAAGTATTGGTCGTATCTTTGAGATTATTGAAAATAATCTCAAGAAGAATTTTGGATTAAAAAGCTAAATTGAGATTTAGCTTTTTTAATTTGACTCTCTTTATTAATTCATATTAATATTATATTGAAATTAGAAAGGAGCACTATGGCTAATAAAAGATCATCAATTTATAAGTA
This sequence comes from Kandleria sp., assembly GCF_017934775.1. Lineage (NCBI taxonomy): Bacteria > Bacillati > Bacillota > Erysipelotrichia > Erysipelotrichales > Coprobacillaceae > Kandleria > Kandleria sp. The sequence goes on from NZ_JAGBIX010000001.1 coordinate 14,695, forward strand.
TATAAACTTGAAAAATATCAATAACTTTAAAAGCATCCTTGATCATGGTGTATATGCTTGTCCTTGTGAACTATTAAATGATCCATTTGAATGGGAAAGAATAGATGAACATGGGAAAGGAAGATATCGTATTGCCTGTTTTTCCTTTAGTAGAAACTCAAAACTTATGTGGGGACATTACGCAGATGGACATAGAGGATGCATGATTCATTTTGTCCTACCTGATGATTATGATTCATCATTTACATCTTCTAATCTATTAAGAAAAGTCAATTATGAAAACAAGATTGGCTATGACAAAATTTCTTCTGATTATGAAAGACTTTATCATAAAGATAAAAAGTGGCAGTATGAAAATGAAATAAGAGCAGTATTTGATTTAGAAGAACATGACTCTAATCAATGGGAAATAATAGATAATCTAGTTTTCTATAAAATAAAAGTTCAAAGCATCTTCTTTGGATGTGAGACATTCAAAGAAGATAACTATAAACAAGTATTAAAAGTAATCTATGATTATAATCAAAATCATTCAAGAAAGATTAAAGTTGGCAAATTTAAAATTAAAGAGAGTTCTAAATATGCCTTTGAGCAAGATAATGAATTTAGTTTTGAAGATGAGTTAAGAAGATATAAAATTATTTAATATAAGAAGATCAATCACGGTCTTCTTTTTATTTGAAGTAATTGAAGTTTATTTGAAGTGACATTGAAGTTGACTTTGAAGTAATATTGAAGTTGATTTTGAAGTACTTCAATTAAAATGAAGAACATTATAGCATATAAGAATTTCACACCAAATATCTGTTGGATATTTGGTATTTTTTTAAAAATAAATTCATCTATTGACTTGGAGTGAACTCAAAGGAGTATAGTTAAAGTACAGGGAGGAATGCCATGACAATAAAGGAAGTATGTAAACAATTTGATATTAGTGCAGATACTCTTAGATATTATGAACGAGTAGGAGTTATTCCTAAAGTAAAAAGAACTAAGGGTGGTATTCGTGATTATTCAGAAGAAGATATCAGCTGGGTAGAGAATGCAATTTGTATGAGAAGTGCTGGTGTTCCAGTTGAGATGCTTATTGAGTATGTGAAACTTTATCAGGAAGGTGATAATACTCTAGAAGCGAGAAGAGATCTTCTTATTGAAGCACGTGTTGAAGTACAAAATAAGATTGATCAATATGTAGAAACATTAAACAAGCTTAATTTTAAGATTTCACGTTATGAAGAAGCCATTAAAACTGGCGTTCTTTCATGGGAAGAATAGGAGGAATAGAAAATGCAAAATTTTGATTATCACACACCTACAAGACTTATTTTTGGTAAAGATGTCATTAAGGAATTACCTGAAGTCATGAATCAATTTGGTAAAAAGATTCTATTGACTTATGGAGGAGGAAGTATTAAAAAGATTGGTCTTTATGATAAAGTAAAAGAACTATTAAAAGACTTTGATATTTATGAATTATCTGGAATAGAGCCAAATCCAAAGTATGATCCAAGTGTACTTGATGGAGTAAAGATGTGTAAAGATAATGATGTGGATGTCATCTTGGCAGTAGGTGGAGGAAGTGTCCTTGACTGTTCAAAAGCTATTGCGGCTGGTGCTAAGTATGATGGTGATCCATGGGATCTTATTTCTTATCAAGTAAAAGCCAAAGATGCGCTTCCTATTGTAGATATTATTACTTTAGCTGCTACAGGAAGTGAATATGATGCAGGTGGTGTCATTTCAAGAACAGAGACAAATGATAAGATTGGCTATGTGGATCCGTTGCTTTTCCCTGCAGTCTCATTCTTAGATCCTACTTATACATTTACTGTATCTAAGAAACAGACAGCTGCTGGCTGTGCTGATGCTATGAACCATATTATGGAACAGTATTTCTGTGAAGATTCAACTTTACTTAATGATGGTTTCATGGAAGCTGGATTGAAGAGTCTTATGATCAATGCAAAGAAATGTCTAGATAATCCAGAAGACTACAATGCAAGAGCAGAAATGATGCTTACTTGTACATATGGATGTAATGGTATCTATTCACTTGGAAACAGTCAATCTGGATGGCCACTACATGGTATGGAACATGTTTTATCTGCTTATTATGATATTACTCATGGTGAAGGTTTAGCTATTATTACCCCAAGATGGATGAAACATGTCTTAAGTGAAAAAACAGTAGATCGTTTTGTGAAATATGGTGTAAATGTCTTTAATATTGATCCATCATTAGACAAGATGGATATTGCTAATAAGGCCATTGAAGAAACTTACAAGTTCTTTGAATCAATCAATATTCCAATGCACCTTAGAGAAGTTGGTATTGATGAAAGCAAAATTGATGAAATGGCTCATCATGTAGCTATCAATGAAGGATTAGATGAAGCATGGGTTCCACTTCAAGAGAAAGATATCAGCGATATCTTTAGAGCGTCTCTATAATATGAGCAGAAAAAACTTTGGTGCTAAGCCTCTCATGTATCCTCAGCCAGTTCTTATTATTGGAACCTATGATGAGAACGGTGTCCCTAATGCGATGAATGCGGCTTGGGGAATTACGACTGATTTTAAAGAGATTTCTATCAGTCTTTCTGATCATAAGACCACTGATAATTTAAAAGTAAAGAATGCTTTTACAGTAAGTATGGCTACAGAAGATCAGGTCGTAGCTTGTGATTTTGTAGGGGTTGTATCAGGAAGAAAGAATCCAGATAAATTCAAGCAGGCTAACTTCCATGCTACAAAGAGTGAATTTGTGGATGCTCCATTGATTGATGAACTCCCATTAGCTTTAGAATGTAAAGTAAAAAGCTTTGAGGATGGTATTCTTATTGGAGAAATCATCAATGTATCCGCAGATGAAAGTGTATTAACTGATGGACAATTGGATATAAGAAAACTAAAACCAATCAGCTTCAATCCTTTTGACAATAAATACTATGGAGTAGGAGAAGAAGTAGGTCATGCCTTTAAGGATGGTTTAACTCTAAGAGAACGCTAAAAAAGCGTTCTCTTTTTTTATGTTATAATGAGTTCAAGGGGGAAATTTAGATGTTAAAAATAAGACCACATCATTTGATGTGTATGCAGATGTATACCGGTCATGGATATGATTGTAAGTTTGTATTGCATATGAATGAAGTCATAAGTAAATTAGATAAAATTATTATTCAAGAAGGCTGTGATGAAATCTGTACACATTGCCCTCATAAGAAAGGACAATGTGTTAGTTATGAGAAAGTTAAACGATTAGATGAAAGTGTCTTATCGTGCTGTGATTTACATTATGGTGAACATGTGAGATGGAATGAGGTCGCAAAGAAGGTCAGAGAGACTATTTTTGAGACCCCAATGTTTGGAAAGATATGTGGGGACTGTGACTGGTATGAGTTATGTCGTAAAACATATAATGAGTTACGATAATCATAAAATTGTCAAATAACAGTCATATATGTCACATGTAAGTAAAATAATTGGAACTTCAAAAGACATAAGGTTGATAAATATATTTATAGGTATTATAGTTTCTAGTAAACGTTTTTAAATTGTATCGTAAATAAATTGATATTTACCTTACAGTTGTGTTTAGGAAGGAAATGGGAAATTATAATGAAGAAAAAATATTTTTTAAGTATGATGCTAAGCTTTCTTGTAGCTTTAGGATTCATTACACCTATCTCTGCTTCTTCAAAAGAAGTAAAGACAGATATCACTCAGTTTCGTATTCTTAATTGGACAAAGAAAGAAGCGAGTGCGGTTTATGAAACTAACATCTTTTATTTAAGTATGGATTGGGATGCAAGTGCTCATGGTGCTGATCTTCATGAAGGCGATTATTTTGATATCACATTACCTGATCAAATGATCTTTCCAACTGATTCATCACATACTGATTTTCATCTCTATGCGAATGATGGCAAGACAATTATTGGTAATGCACATGTGACTCCATACACAAGTGGTGGTGGAAAAGTCAGAGTGACTTTTACTGATTATGTGAATGATAGATATAATGTAAAAGGTAATATTTATTTAGCTGCTCATTTTGATACTAAAGAAATTAAGGTAGGCGAAGAAAATACTTTTGAAATTACTGTTAATGGGAAGGTTTCTTCTAAGACAATAAAGATTACTGGTCCTACTGAATTAAAGAATGAAGTATTATGTAAATGGGGTTCTAAAGATAAGGATCCTACAAGGGCAAATTGGTCAATGCGTATTAATCATTCTAAACGTACATTAGATGATGCTACATTAACAGATACACTTGGTGATTCAGGAGAAACATATATTAAAGATAGCTTCAAATTATATGAAGTAGAGTTTAATGCAAAAGGTGGAATTGTTTCTAGAAAGACAGTAAGTACTGAAAATAAGCTCTCTTTCTCTGAGGATTGTTCATCATTTACTTTACATCTAGGAAAAATGGAAGGTACATCTTATTATTTAACTTATAAATCTACATATACACCTTCTACTTTGTTACAAAATAAAGCGACATTAAAATCAGAAAAGGGTATCTGGGTTCATAAAGCAGGATATCGTTCTTCTGATGCTGGTGGTAATGGTGATGGAGATCTTACTAATAAGATCAAGATTATCAAAGTAGATGCAAATAATGGAGAAACAAGATTAAAGGATGCTACATTTGTCATTAAAAATGTAAAGACAGGAAAAACATATGAGCTTACTACTGATGAAGATGGCGAAGCAATCTCTCAAAAATTAGTAAGTGGTGAGTATACTATCGAAGAAACAAAAGCACCAACTGGTTATATCAAGAATGATAAAGTTCTTACTGTTAACCTAAATGATGGTTCTGCAGTTATCAAGACAATCACCAATGAAGCGATTAAGACTTCAGTTAAAGTCACTAAGAAGTGGAATGGTGAAAAGAAAGATAGTGTTACAGTAAATCTTCTCGCTGATGGAGAAAAAGTAAAGTCTGTTACACTTAATGAAGAAAACAAGTGGACTTATACTTTTGATGATATTCCAGAATATAAAGATGGAAAGAAGATTGAGTATACTGTAGAAGAAGAACCAGTAGAAGGATATACGACAGAAATATCTGGTAATCAAGAAGAAGGCTATGTCATTACTAACACTGAGAATTTTGAAAATGGTAATGAAAATGGTCCTAATGCTGAAACAGGTAACAATACTGTAGAAGTCACAACTGCTAATGAAACAAATAAAAAAGCTAAACATGGTAAAGTGAGTCAATCAGTAGTAGAAACTGGAGATCATACTGAGATTTTATTTATTGAAATGTTATTTATTGTATCTGCTGGGGTGCTATTATTTATTTATCGCAAGACTAAAAACTAATATGAAAAAAGTCATTAGAAGGTCATTCTAATGGCTTTTTTTCATTCTATAAAAATATATTTTGTAATTGTCATATCTCCGTGAACAACGGGTCTTATGGATTAAAAATTAAGAAATTCTTAATATTTTACCTTGATATAGATAATCTAAGTCTTTATATTGTTAGTAACGTGATTAAAAAAGAGCTGAATAATTCGGTGCTTTTTTGTGAAAAATAATCATGTATCTTAGAAAAGGGGATTTAGTAATGAGAGTGAAATATTTGGTAAGTATGATCTTGAGTTTTTTAGTGACCCTAGGATTGATTGCACCTGTTTATGCAGCGCCTAAACAGGTTGATACGAACGTAACGAAGTTTAGCTTTTTAAATAAGGATAAGGTAGAAGCTAATAAAATTTATCATTCTGATGATTTTTATCTTGATATCGATTGGGATGCAAGTTCTTCCGGTACAAATCTTCAAGAAGGAGATTATTTTGATATCACATTACCAGATAAGATGATCTTCCCATCTGATTCTCCATATACTGATTTTAAATTATATGCGGATGATGGAAAGACAGTAATGGCCAATGCTCATGTAGATCCAAAAGAAAGTGGTGGAGGAAAAGTTAGAATAACTTTTACTGATTATGTTAACGATAAATATGATGTAAAAGGAAATATCTTCCTTACTGCTCGTTTTGTAAGAGAAGAAGTGAATACCAATGAAGATAATTCTTTCTCTATCACTGTTAATGGAGAAGTCACTACTCATAATATTACTGTGGTAGGCCCAACTGATATCACTGATGAAACTTTAGCTAAATGGGGATATAAAGATGATGATCCACAAGTAGCTAATTGGGAAATGCGTATCAATCATAGTAAATATGATTTAGATAATACAGTAATTACTGATAATCTCGGTGATTCAGGAGAAACATATATTGAAGGAAGCATTACTCTTGATGAAGTGACATATGATTCAAAGGGTGGTGTATTAAGTAGAGAAAAGGTAGATATTACTGATAAATTAACATTAAGTGAAGATAAAACTTCATTCACATTAAATATGGGAGATATTACTGGTAAACAGTATTCTATTCGATATAAAACTACATATACACCTGGTACTACTTTAACTAATAGTGCAGTATTAAAATCGGGGGATGTAGTAAAAGATTATAAAGCAACATATCGTTCTACTTCAACAGGAGGAACAGGTAGTGGTAGTCTTGCTAATAAGATAAAGATTATTAAAGTTGATGCAGAAAACAAAGAGACAAAGCTTGAAGGAGCTGAGTTTACTTTAAAGAATGAAGAAACAGGTAAAACTTACACATTAACAACAGATAAAGATGGAGAAGTGACATCTGATAAATTAGTAAGTGGCAAGTATACTATTGAAGAAACAAAAGCACCAACTGGTTATATCAAGAATGGTGAAAAGGTAACTGTAGAAGTCAAAGATGGTGAAGCCGTTGTGAAAACAATTACCAATGAACCACTTAAGACTAATATTAAAGTAGTTAAGAAGTGGATTGGTGAAAAGAAAGATTCTGTTACAGTTAAGCTTTTAGCCAATGGTGAAGTGAAAGATGAAATCACACTTAATAATGAAAATGAGTGGACACATCTATTTGAAAATCTACGAGAATATAAGAATGGCAAGAAGATTTCTTATTCAGTAGAAGAAGTAGAAGTAGAAGGTTATTCTACAAAGATTACTGGTAATGAAAAAGATGGCTTTGAAATTACTAATACTAAAAAACAGGTCACTGGTATTGAAGAAGAAAATCCAATTACAGTCACTGAGAATGAAACACCTTCTATTGTAAATGAAATTGAAAAAACTAAAGTAAGCAAGAATGTTGTTGAGACAGGAGATCAGACAAGAGTATTGATGATTCTTATCTTGTTTATTGTATCCGCAGGTCTACTTGTATTTGTATTACGTAAGATTAAAAAATAAGTAAAAGACATTGCTGGGCAATGTCTTTTTGGTTGGGAGGACGAACATGTATCCAAATATTGAGAAAGAACTATCTTTAATTAAATCTAAATCAAATATCTTTGTGTACTTATTTGCATTGTTGGGATTATATATCATGGTACAGAGTGTTATCTATATTGTAGGAGATAACGCATATAGAATAGGTGAACTGATTATTTCATTTTTATTGGGGCTAACCATCTTTATTATTGGTGTTCTTATGGTTAGGGGATACCGCAATAGTAAAAGATTAAATCCTTATACATGGAATGTGTTGAGTGAAGAAGAAAGAAGAGCAGTCGATCAGGAGCTAACACACGGTGAACGTATAGAAAGCTGTGTACTTCTAGATGAATATATTGTCTTTCAAAGTAGTGAAGGATTAACTATTCTACGCTATAAGGATATTGCCTGGGTCTTTGATTATAGAAGATATCGACGTAGAAGCTTAGGCTTTATGCGTACAATCTACTTTGTGGATGAAGTGATGATCTTTGATGGAGGAGGTTATGAACATACTGCTCTTTCATTAGAAAACGGTGATGTCAAACATATGATGATTCGCCTTCTTGATCGTATGTCCTATTTAAATCTTTATCCACTTATTGGCTATGACGATAAGCTTTATAGTGAGGTAAAGAAAAATGTCAATGTGTTAAGAGATGCCTATTGGAACAATCAGAAAAACCGATAAAGAAAGATGAAATTCATGATGTAATGTATTAGAATAAGGAATATGGAAAAGAAATATTATACAACCGGACAGTTTGCCAAGATGGCCAATGTTTCAAACCGTACAATTCGCTATTACGATAAGCAAGGTTTATTGAAGCCACATCATATCAGTGAGAAAGGATATCGTTATTATTCCGATGATGATTTCGTCAAGCTCCAGCAGATTCTTTCTTTAAAGAATCTTGGCTTTTCTCTTGAAGAAATCTTCTCAATGACACTGCGTAGTGATGTCTCTTCATTAAAAGAATCATTTTCTCTTCAGAAGAAAATGATTTATAAGAAGATCCAGCATTATGAAGCGATTCTTTCTTCGATAGAAGAAGTAGATGAGTATCTTAATGAACATGATCATTTAGAATGGAATAAGCTTGTTCATTTGATTTCTTTATCACAGGCAGGAGACGATATTGTGGAACAATATCGTAATGCCTCTAATGTGGAAATAAGAATTCGTCTACATGAAAAGTATTCTACAAGTAAAGTCTCATGGTTTACTTGGCTCTTTGATCAGTATGATATAATGCATCATAAAAATATTCTAGAATTAGGATGTGGCAATGGACAATTGTGGATTGAAAACAAGGATAAGATTCCTTTGACTTCTAATATCCTTTTAACTGATGTTTCAAAGGGAATGCTAGAAGATGCAAGAAGCAACCTTTTTACTATTGGCAATATTGATTATAAGAAGATGAACTGTGAACATCTTCTACTAGAAGATGAAAGCGTGGATCTGATTATTGCGAACCATATGCTTTTCTATGTTGAAGATGTAAATCAGGCATTAAAGGAAATCAAGAGAGTATTAAGCAAAGGTGGCCTTTTTGTCTGTTCAACATATGGTTCACATCATATGAAGGAGATTACGGATTTAGTAAAGTCTTTTAATCAGAAGATCAACTTATCAAAGAATAAACTATATGAAAAGTTTGGATTAGAAAATGGGAAAGAGATTCTTTCACAATACTTTGATGATGTAGAAATGCATAGACATGAAGATTCACTAGAAGTCACTGACAGTGATGATCTCACTAACTATATTCTTTCCTGTCATGGTAATCAGCTGGAATATATTTCTAAAGATTATGAATCATTCTTAAGAATGATTCATAATAAGATGAAACAGACAGGTAAAATGCATATTACAAAAGAAGCAGGATGCTTCATTTGTAGGAAGTCATTTGACTAAAAAGGGTTGATTTGGTATTATCTATATGTTTTTGAGTACTATAAAGGCGTTACATGGGAAGGTATATCGTTCTTTATGATCAAGTTAGAAGGAAGGAATAGCGGTACATGGATAATCTAGAAAAAACGTCAGAACAAAAAGAAGTTAAACAGGGGCATCCTAAATTAAAAGTTTTAGGTTATGTTCTTCTTGTATTTTTTGCATTCCTAAGTGTTCTTATTGGGTTAAGTGTTAGATGGTGTTTTAGTACTTGGCAGAGATTAACAATGGAAGAACTTGTCTACACTTTAACAGCACCAATTACAGGTACAGGACAAGGAATGATTGGTGAGTACTTATTAAAATGTTTAGCACCTGCAATTGTGGCAGGGCTATTGACAATTGTGTTCTTATATATTGCTAAACGTATTAAGAAAATCAAGCCAGCCATTATCATTATTGTGGTAGCTTGCCTATTTGTAGGTGGCTACAAGGGAGTCTATAATTTCTGGACGACATTAAATGTCGGAGATTATCTTTATAACATGACTCATCCATCTACATTTATTAAAGATAATTATGTAGATCCAAGTAAAGTGGACTTACAGTTCCCACAGAAGAAAAGAAATCTTATTTATGTTTACCTTGAATCAATGGAACAGACATATACTGATCCATCAGTAGGAGGAACACATAAACAGAATCTTATTCCTGAATTAACTAAGATTGCTCAACAGAATGAATCTTTCTCTAATTCTAAAACAAAGATCAATGGTTCACATTCTGTTTCAGGTACAACTTTTACAATGGGTGGAATCTTTGCGGCAACTTCTGGCTTGCCTTTAAAGACTAATATCAAGAATAATGAAATGAGTGACCAGACATCATTCTTTGATGGAGTTACTACATTAGGTGATATTCTTAAAGATCAAGGATATAACCAAACATTCATGATTGGTTCAGATGCATCATTTGGTGGAAGAGATAAATACTTTATTTCACATGGTAATTATCAGATTGATGACTACAACTGGGCTAAGAGAGAAAAGCTTATCGATCAGGATTATAAGGTATTCTGGGGTTATGAAGATGAAAAGCTATTCTCTTTTGCAAAAAGACAGTTATCTTCATTAAGTAAAGATGATAAGCCATTCAACTTTACAATGCTTACAGTAGATACACATTTCATTGATGGATATAAATGTCATTTATGTGAAGACAAGTTCCCATCACAGTATGAGAATGTTATGGCATGTTCAAGCAGACAGGTTTCAGCCTTTATTAAATGGTGTCAGTCTCAAAGCTGGTATAAAGATACTACTATCGTATTATCAGGAGACCATCCTACAATGAACGGTGGTATCAATGGTAATACAGAATGGAAAGATCGTAAGGTCTATACAGCCTATATTAATGCGGATGCTAAAAGAGAAACAACAAACAATCGTAATTATGCTACTTTAGATAACTTCCCAACGACATTAGCTGCTATGGGAGTTAAGATTTCTGGCAATAAGTTAGGACTTGGAGTTAACCTTTTCTCTAAAGAGAAAACGTTACTTGAAAAGTATTCATTAGATCATGTCGATGAAGAAATTAAGAAGAAATCAGCATTTATGGATAAACTTCAGGATGTAAGAGCCAAGAGTGCGCGTCAGCTATTAAAAGAAGGACAGATACCACTTGTCACAATTAAAGCTGATCCGTATAAGCGTAATAGTGAAACAATTAATACATACGTTACTAAGATCAAGAATCCTAAGAATCTTCATATTACTGAAGTTCTAGTCAATGCCAGCTACCGTCAAGATGGAGCTTATGGTATGAATAACGTAATGGAGAAACAAAGTGATGGTACTTATAAGTCTACAGTTAATGTTTCTTCAATCTTAAATAAGTTCACAAACAAAGTTTATGTCACTGTGTATGTAACAACACAGGAAAATGGTAAATATAAATCTGCAGAGATTGAAGTACCAATCAAATAGTTAAAACGTCTGAGCTAAAGCTCAGGCGTTTTTCTTTATGAACATAAATTACGTTTATTTATTTTATTAAATCTTAAGTTTATGGTTTAATGATATATTTAAACGTATATTACGTTTAAATATATTGAAAAAGATTACTATTAGTGTTATTGTATTATTGAAGAGGTGGATAAAATGAAGATAATTAGGGTTAGTGTAGAGGGCATAAATCTATTTAAAAATAAAGTGGATATAGATTTTTACGCAGAAAAAAGAGTATTAAGTGATAATGCAGAGATGGTTTCAAATTTATTTGGTAAATTCTATACAAATAATGTGTTATCAGTTGTGGGAATTAATGCATCTGGTAAGACAAGTTTATTAAAGCTTCTTTCTTTTGTTTTTCATTATTTAAATGGCAAGTCAATTAATGATATTGAAGAAAGAGAAGTTTTTACAGATTCAAAAGAAGTATTAATTGAAGCAGTTTTTTATAGTAAAGAAAAAGGTATTTGTAAACTTTCTTCAAAAATTGTGAGAAAAAGAGTCAATATGATTGAAGAGAAGTATGAGGTGGAAGAAGAGAAACTTTATATTAAGAATATAAATAAAGTTAAAAGTAAGAAAGATCTAATTACTTTTAATGAAGGTGATTTAATAAAAATAAGAGATGAAGATAATGAATATCTTCAAGACGATGTAAGTATTGTAAGTTCAATTAGTAAGAATGATAATTTACATGTTAGATCTTTATTAAGACTTACTAATATTAATTTCTTAGTTACTTTTGGTGATTTCCCACAGGAATTACTAAAGTTTTTAGATCCATCAATTGAATATCTATCTTTTAATAAAGAAACAGAAGAGTTGGAACTTAAATTCTATAATCGTAAACCAATTAAATTAGTTAATCCATTACTATTAGAGAAATACTTATCTTCAGGAACAATTAAGGGTATTAATGTGTTTATTAATGCGATGATTGCTTTTAAAGAAGGTGGATACTTGATTATTGATGAAATAGAAAATCATTTTAATACAGAGATTGTAGCTGTCTTATTAAGATTCTTTATGAATCAATCTGTTAATAAAAAAGGAGCAACATTAGTATTCTCTACACATTACTCAGAATTATTAGATGAGATTGATAGAAATGATAATATCTATATAGCTCGTAATCATGGTGGAATTACCCTACAGAAGTTATGTGAAGCTTTAAAACGTAATGATATTAAGAAAAGTGATGCTTTTAAAAGTGATTTTCTTAATGGTACTGCTCCTTCATATGATTCTTATATGGGTTTAATGAAAGTAATTAAAAATCATATGTAAGAAGGTGGTTTATTGTGGATTCTGATTTTTATGCATGTATTTGTGAGGGTGCAGCAGAAGAAGAGATTATGAATATTCTTTTAGATGCAAATAAATTAAAATTTTCGAGAGAACAATTACTTGAAGAAAAAATAATAAGATGTAGAATGGCGCGTAACTTTCAAAAACGTTATCTTGGAAAAGGTTTTAAGAAGAGTCTCACTATTTTACGTATTTTAGATTCTCCTAATGAGAAATTTAAATTAGATAAAGCTTATAAAGATAAAGTGAATGTTATAGATGTTATTACTTCACCGGAAATAGAGATGTTAATAATAATAAATGAAGATAAATATACAGATTTTCAGAAGTATAAAAGTAAATTAAAGCCAAGTGAATACTGCATAGAAAAATTGGGATTACAAAATGTAAAAAATAAAAAGTTTATTAGAGAGTATTTTAGTGATGTTGAATTACTTGTAAAAGCGATTAAAAAACATAAAAGTCTGCATAAACAAATTAAAGATAAAAAATGTTTAGCAGATCTTCTTAATGAATAAATAACAATGTAATATTTAAAACGTCTGAGCTATGTGTACCGACCTCCCAATCGTTAGATTTTGGCTCAATTTCAAGAGAATACTACAAAGGAATTGATGCCTATATTTAAAGCACATAATAAAGATTTCACACTTACTTTATATAATTCGAATTATTTTAAAATGAATAAGAAAGAAATAGAAAAGAAGTTTGGTGAAAGCTCTGAAAAGTTCGGTGATAGAGTACTGAACGATACGCAAATTGAAATATTAAGATTAATAAAAGGTGATGAAAAAATATCTGCAGCTACTATTGCAAAGAGAATGAATATAACTAAGCGTGCGGTTGAAAAGAGTATTAAAGATCTTAAAGTTAAGGGAATTCTTATTAAGTTTGGATCAGCACGGGGGATCGTGGAAAGTAAAGGAATAATTATATATAAAGGATGGATCAATTTTCATCCTTTTTTACTAATAGTATAATAAATGTGTTTATTGTATACTAATTGGTGATGGGAAGGAGCCAATTATGAAAAAGCAATTAGAAAAACTAAGAGAAGTTCTTAGTCATTGTTCATATAAAATGATAATGGGACTATTTATAGTCTTTACGTTTTCAATGTCATTTATGACACTTGTATTCAAGACAACAGTAAAAGGAAGAAACGAGCATGCGATTTTATCGCTTCAACCTTTATATATCCTAGTAGGAGTTGTTTTTGTATTCTTAGTGTTATATGTACTAAGAAATGTATTAGAGAAGATTTCTATTAAGCATATGAGTATTATCTTATCATTAATCTATCTGATATTAGGTTCAATACTCATTTTCACTATTGATGCACCAGTAAGAGCTGATGCTGGAGCTGTTTTTAAGGCAATGAATGAGTTTAGCGTAGGGAATTATAGTGCACTTCAACACGGAAAGTATTTGAGCTATTATCCACATCAGCTCGGACTTGTTCTTTATGAAAGTCTGTTAGGAATCATCAGTAAGAATCCCACTTTCTTTTATTACATCAATCTTATTCAAGTTATTCTTACTAATATCTTCTTAGCTAAAAGCGTGGAACTCTATACGGAAAAGAACAGCCTTCAGGCAAAATATGCTTTATTATTAGGATTCATGTTCCTGCCACAGCTGTTCTTTATCCGTTTCCTATATGGAGAAATACCTGGTCAGTTCTTCTTGGTATTAGCTTTATATTTAATTAGTCTCTATATAAAAAAGACTAAATGGGCTTATGCCCTAGCCGGTGCTCTCGCACTCTCGGTGGGCATTCTTCTTAGAAGCAATTATTTAATTGCCCTTATTGCCTGCGTACTTTCTTTATTGATTTTGTCTCTTCGAGAAAAAAACTTCCGTCATCTTATCGCTATCGCGATGATTGTCATTGCTTACGTGATAGGAGGAAAAGGAGTCAATGCTTATTATAGACATGTCTCAGGTATCAATTATGGCAAGGGTATTCCAAAAATTATGTGGATCACGATGGGAATGCAGAATGGTAGTAGAGCAGAAGGCTGGTATAATTCTTACTCTTTAAAAACATATCTTTCATTAAATCAAGATGAAGAAAAATCAAAAGAAGCTGCTAAAAAAGATATGAAAATAAGATTAGAAAAATTCAAGAACGATCCAGCTTATGCACTGAACTTCTATGGAAATAAAATCGCAACGACATGGACAGATCCAACATTTATGTCATTATGGAGTGGTGCTCATGGTGGAATGAAAAATACTTATCATAGCAGTTTTATTAAATCACTCTATCAAGATAAAGTGACAAGAAACTATCGTATTCTAGAATTTATTATGTCAAGCTTTAACATCTTTATCGCTTTGATGGCATTTATTTATTCTATTATCATGATTAAAAAGAAAGACATCTCATTTATGGCACTATTTGCGATGCTATTTATGATCGGTGGTTTCTTCTTCCACATCTTGTGGGAAACAAAAGCACAGTATGTTGCAACATATTATTACTTCTTTATTCTATTTGCATATCCACTCACATTATCAAAAAGTAAATAATTTGAAATTCACAACAGTATATTATATAATCAAAAAGGAATGTTTCATTTAAAATATTCCTTTTTGATTATAGGAGAAAAAGATGCAAAAAAGAAAAATGATCAGCTATGCTGGAAAAATATTGGATTTTGTCTTAATGTTAGCGGTAGGATGGGTTAGTGGAATAATAATTGGAAAAAATATGACAAGCATATCATCATCTTTACCGTTTGAGAGATTAATTATTGAACTGATCTTCTTAGCTGTATTTGGCATAATTGGTTTTATTTTACATATTATCATTCATGAAGCAGGACATATGGTCTTTGGTTTACTGACAGGATATTCATTTGTCTCATTTCGTATCTTCAGTTTCATGTGGGTCAACGATAATGGACACATTCGTTTTACAAGATATAAAGTAAACTTTGCGCCAGGTCAGTGCATCATGTTGCCACCGTCATTAGATGAAAACAATCAGATACCATATCTTCTTTATAATTTCGGAGGCGTTATTTTCAACATTCTCGCAAGTATCATTTCATTATTGATTCTTTTAGTTGTTGGACTTAACTCAATATTTGGACTTATATGTTTTATCTTTTTGATTATGGGTATACTTCTTGCCTTTTCTAATGGCTGGCCTATGATCACTAATTCCATTAATAACGATGGCATGAATGCCTTTGATATTATGCATTATCCAGAAGCAGCACGTGCCTTTTGGATAACGCTTCATATTAGTAATCGCCAGCAACAAGGTGAAAGACTAAAAGAGATGCCATCTTCTTGGTTCACTCTTCCTTCAGAAGAATCAATGAAAAATGGATTGGTGTCTTCTATCGCTGTCTATAAATGTAATAGATTTGTAGATGAACGTCGCTTTGAAGAAGCAGCGCAATTGATCGATCATCTTCTTTCCATTGATACAGGCATTGTTTCAATTCATCGCAGTATTCTTATTGCAGAAAGAACATATATAGAACTTATTACAAGCAATAGAGAAGAACTGATTGAGAATCAGTTCATTAATGAAGTTTTTAAGATTATGAAATATCTTAAAAATGAACCATCTATTATCCGTGTTCTATATGCCTATAATGTACTAAGAAGAAAGAATAAAAATAAAGCAGAACAATTAAAAAAGAAATTTGAAAAGGTTGTTTCCTCTTATCCTTATCCACAAGAAGCAGCAGCTGAAAGAGAGCTTATGCAGCTTGTAGATAAGATTGCTTCACAGAAATCTTAAAGGGTATAGTCCATTCTTGATGGACTATACCCTTTTTTTTATGTCCTCATTTTGGTAGAATGGAAATAATTTAGGAGGTAACGTATGGAAGAAACAAAGGAAAAGCAACATTCTCTATTAAAGATTATAGGGTATATAGCAGTTGTTTTAATTACGTTTATCAGTTTATTAATATTCTTTAGTGTAAGATGGTGCTTAAAGACATGGCAACATCTTTCGGTAGATGAACTCATTTATACAATGACAGCTCCTATTAAAGGAACTGGAAATGGCATGATTAATGAATATATGCTTAAAGCATTATTGCCATCCATCATATTGACGCTATTAACAATTGTATTCTTATATATTGCTAAGCGCATCAGGAAAGTAAAGCCTGCCATCTGTTTAGTATTAGCAGCCTGTGTCGCATTAGGAGGATATAAGGGTGTCTATAAGTTCTATAAGACATTAGAAATTGGTGATTATATTTATAATCAGCTTCATCCATCTTCATTTATTGAAGATAACTACGCTGACCCACATAAAACAGAAGTCAGCTTTACTAAGAAAAGAAATTTGATCTACATCTTCTTGGAATCAATGGAAATGACATATACCGATGAAAAAAGCGGTGGTGCTTTTAAGCAGAATATCATTCCTGAATTGACAAAGGTGGCACAGGAAAATGAAGACTTCTCAGGAAATGAAAGTAAGTTAAATGGTGGTGTATCATTGACAGGTGCTACTTGGACGATGGGAGCGATGTTTGGACAGTCTTCAGGTTTGCCATTAAGACCAACAGCTGGTACTTCTTCATTGGATACTCAGACTTCATTCTTCCCAAGTATTAGAAGCTTAGGGGATATTCTTAAAGATGAAGGATACAATCAATCATTATTGATTGGTTCAGATGCGACATTTGGTGGAAGAAGACTTTATTATAAAGATCATGGCAACTATAACATTGAAGATTATTCTTATGCCAAGCAGCAGGGCTGGATTCCACAGGACTATAATGTGTTCTGGGGATATGAAGATCACAAGCTGTTCAATTTTGCAAGAAGCGAAATTACCAAGATGAGCAAGAAGAGTCAGCCTTTCAATATGACAATGTTAACAGTAGATACTCATTTTGAAGATGGCTACAAATGCAAATACTGCGATAACCAGTTTGGTGATCAGTATGCGGATGCGATGCATTGTTCATCAAGACATGTCGCTGCATTTGTAAAATGGGCACAAAAACAATCTTGGTATAAAGATACAACTATCGTTATTTCAGGTGATCATCCAACGATGGCTAGTCATTTCTGTGATGATGTCCCTTCTTCATATCAAAGAAAAGTCTATTCAGTCTATATTAATGCGGCAGTTAAGCCAAAGCAGAATAGCTATCGTCTATATTCTACCTTTGATCATTTCCCAACGACATTAGCGGCGATGGGAGCTACAATCAAAGGGGATAGATTAGCTTTAGGTACAAATCTTTTCTCAGATAAGAAGACCTTGCTTGAAAAATACGGTATCAACTATGTACAAAAAGAACTTAAGCGAAGATCGTCGCTGCTTCAGAAACTTGAAAAAGTAGAAGTCACGGCACAGACACAAAAGCGAAATGCTAATGTGCCGTATGCTTCTTTCTCAGTTACTAATGATGATAAGAAGCTTTATGCTTATGTGTCTACAATAGAAAATATCGCATTAAATGATATTGATCATCTAGAAATGGAAATTTCTAGTGATGAAAAGGGATCAAATAAGTCATCAATCAAGATGACACATAAAGAAAAAAGAAGATATGATGCATCCATTGATTATACAAGTCTAAAAGGTAAGACAAAAACTGTTTATGTAAAAGTTTACGTTGTATCTAAGAACAATAAGAAGTATGATAGTGGTACGCAAAAAATCAATATTTAAGGAGAAGAATTATGTATACAATTAATGATCTTTATGATTTAGAACATACTTTAGCGAAAGATTATTTATCTCAGTTTACTTATCCATGGGAAGCGTTAGCTGGGATCAAGGATTTTATTTATAAATTAGGTGAAACATTAGATAAGGAAGAATACACAGAAGTAAAACCACATGTATGGGTACATAAGAGTGCTACAGTGTTTGATTCAGCTTATCTTGGAGAACCATGTATTATTGGTCCTCGCAGTGAAGTAAGACAGTGTGCCTTTGTACGTGGTTCAGCGCTTGTAGGTGCTGATTGTGTAGTAGGGAACTCTACTGAATTAAAGAATGTCATTTTATTTGATCATGTACAGACACCTCATTATAACTATGTAGGAGATTCTATCTTAGGATATTATTCTCATACAGGCGCTGGTGCCATCACTTCTAATGTGAAATCTGATAAGAAATTGATCGTTGTTAAAAATGGTGAAGAAGCTATTGAAACAGGATTAAAGAAGATGGGGGCAATGCTTGGTGATTATGTAGAAGTTGGCTGCAATTCAGTATTGAATCCAGGAACAGTTATTGGAAGACATTCTAATATCTATCCTACTTCCTGTGTAAGAGGCGTTGTGCCTGAAAATTCTATTCATAAAAATGATGGAACAGTCATCGAAAAAAGATAGGGATCATTATGGAAACAAGATTATGTATGGTTATTCCTTGTTATAATGAAGAAGAAGTTCTTCCTACAACATCAAAGATGTTTTTGGATGAACTTCATCTTCTTGTAAAAAAAGGAAAAATTAGTGATGAGAGTCGTATCATGTTTGTCAATGATGGAAGCAAGGATACCACTTGGGAAATTATTAAATCTCTTTCAAAAGAAGATGAACATTTCATTGGCATTACACAAAGTAGAAACAGAGGACATCAGAATGCGGTGTTAGCAGGTTTAATGGAAGCCAAGGATATGTTTGATATTACGATTTCAATTGATTGTGATGGACAGGATGATATTACAGCCATGGAAGGTATGGTAGATGCCTACCATGATGGCTGTGAAGTTGTTTATGGTGTAAGAAGTTCAAGAGATACTGATACATTCTTTAAAAGAACAACAGCTCAGGGCTTCTATAAGTTCTTGAATATGATGGGGGCAGAAGTTGTCTATAATCATGCGGATTATCGTTTGATCTCAGCTCGTGTTCTAGAAGAATTTGCGAACTTCAAGGAAGTTAATCTCTTCTTAAGAGGAATGATTCCTCTTGTAGGATTCAAAAGTACATCTGTCTACTATGAAAGACATGAACGTATTGCCGGTGAATCACATTACCCATTGTCTAAGATGCTTTCTTTGGCTTTTGATGGCATCACAAGCTTGAGTGTTAAGCCAATCCGCATTATTACATGGTTTGGTCTTCTCGTCTCTCTATTGAGCTTTATTGGCGTTATTTGGGCAGTGATTTCTAATCTTACTGGTCATACTGTTACAGGATGGAGCAGTACACTTGCTATTATGTGTTTCTTAGGTGGTGTACAGCTTGTGTCATTGGGTGTTATTGGTGAATACATTGGTAAGATCTATATGGAAGTAAAACATCGTCCACGTTATATTATTAGTGAAAGAACTTGGAATAAAGAAAAGTGATGTGAATAGCATCGCTTTTTTCTTGTCATTAATATTATTTTGTACTATAGTATAGTTAGTGTTAGCTAACCAAAGAAATGTTCATGCATTTCTTTTCTTTAAAACCATTAGTTAGTGTCAACTAACTAATGCAAAAGGGGATGAACTTGTGAAGAAACAAAATGATTTAGGTATTTTACTTGACTATGCAGGAAAGTATAAGATTTTAACCTTTATTGGTCTTATTCTTTCTGCCATAGCAATGATTTTAGGAATGTTTCCTTATATCTGTGTTTGGCTAGTAGCTAAGAATCTTATAGATGTGGCTCCGTTCTATTCAAAAGCCAAAGATGTAGCAGTATATGGATGGTGGGCTTTCTTGTTTGCATTTGGTGGAATTATTGCGTATTTCTTAGCATTGATGTGTACGCATCTGGCAGCGTTTCGTACTGCTTCGAATATACGTAAGCGTGGACTAGAGCACCTGCTTAAGGCACCGATTGGCTTTTTTGATAGCCATGCGTCAGGATTGCTTAGAAACCGTCTTGATAGTGCGGCATCTGAAACGGAAACGCTGCTTGCTCATAACTTAGCGGATATTGTGGGAACATTGGCAATGTTTATTGTGATGATTATTTTAATGTTTGTATTTGATTGGCGAATGGGTGCAGCCTGTCTTTTATCGGCAGTGATTTCTATTGTGGCGTTATCTTCTATGATGTCTGGCAAGAATGCAAAAGTTTTAAAAGAGTATCAGGTTGTCCAGGATTATATCAGCAAGGCTGGTACTGAATATGTTCGCGGTATTCCGGTAGTAAAAGTATTTCAGCAGACAGTGTATTCTTTTAAGACTTTTAAGAAAGCTATCAAAGAATACAGTCAGAAGGCTGAATACTTTCAGGGGGATGTCTGTCGTAAGCCTCAATCCATCAATTTGACATTTTGTGAAGGAGCTTTTGTTTTTCTTGTTCCGGTTGCATTATTTCTTGCGCCTTCAGCTTTAGCTAATGGACACTATGCACACTTTGTGACAAACTTTGCGTTCTATGCAGTATTTTCAGCGATTATTTCTACAGCGTTGGCAAGAATCATGTTTGCGGCCAATGGTATGATGATTGCAAGTTCAGCTCTTTCACGACTTGATACCATCATGAATGCACCAGTATTAAAAGTAGCTGACAACCCTAAGATCCCTACCAGCAACAAGATTGAATTCAAGGATGTCTCGTTTACATATGAGGGAGCGGTAGCTCCAGCTTTGACTCATCTGTCCTTTACGGCAGAGCCGGGACAGACAGTCGCCCTCGTAGGGCCTTCTGGTAGCGGCAAGA
Organism: Kandleria sp.; assembly: GCF_017934775.1. NCBI lineage: Bacteria > Bacillati > Bacillota > Erysipelotrichia > Erysipelotrichales > Coprobacillaceae > Kandleria > Kandleria sp. Next base: position 35,844 of record NZ_JAGBIX010000001.1, read on the forward strand.
CGACAGCAGCGAATTTGATTCCGCGATTTTTTGATGTGGATGATGGTCGTGTTGAGATTGGTGGGATTGATGTGAGAGAGATGGATCCTCATGTCCTGATGAATAGAATAGCGTTTGTTTTTCAAGATAGTCATCTTTTCAAGGGAACAATCAGAGATAATCTTAAGATTGCATCTGAAAAGGTGACTGATGAGGATATTCATCATGCTATTGCATTAGCAAGATGCGAAGATATCATCGAAAAGCTTCCTAAAGGTCTGGATACTGTGATTGGTGAGGGCACTTATCTGTCCGGTGGCGAGCAGCAGCGAATCGCAATTGCACGTGCGATCTTGAAGAATGCGCCAATCGTTGTATTGGATGAAGCAACAGCCTTTGCGGATCCAGAAAATGAAGCGTTGATTCATCAGGGTTTAAAGGCTCTTGCTAAAGATCGCACTGTCATTATGATTGCTCATCGTCTTTCTACTGTTGTAGGAGCTAATAAAATCATTGTTCTTGAAGAAGGACAAGTCAAAGAAGAAGGAACACACGAGCAGCTTGTCGCTAATGGTGGACTCTATTCACAGATGTGGAATGATTATCATCAATCTGTACAGTGGAAAATTTCAAAGGAGAAGGTGGCAGGATAAATGTTTGGGGAAAAGTTTAAACGTAAATACGCATTATCAGATGCAGGTGTCGAAAATATTAAAAAAGGTACATTATGGACTGTAGTTGTAAACTTTGTGGTCATGGGATCAATGGGTATTCTTTATTTCTTGATGGAGGGATACATGAAAACATACATCAGCCATTCTCCATTGCCAAGCGCACTTCCTTTTATCATATTGGTTATTGCCTACCTTGTTTTATCTTACCTTATTCATCTTAAACAATATAAGGCAACTTATGGACTTGTTTACAGGGAAGTCGAAAATACGCGATTGAGTTTGGCTGAAAGATTAAGAAAACTGCCACTTGGCTATTTTGGAAAACGTGATCTTGCGGACCTTACTGAGACATTAATGGGAGATGTCAATCGTATGGAACATGTCTGGTCACATGTCATTGGCTATTTATATGGGACATATATTTCTACCACTGTTATTGCGATTATGATGTTTGTTTATGATTGGCGAATGATGATTGCCTGTCTGTGGGGCGTACCAGTAGCTTTCGCCTTGCTTTTTGGCAGTCGTAAGTTTGCCAAACGCAAATCGGAACGTACAAAAAAAGCCGCGCTGGAAGTATCGGATGGATTGCAGGAAACATTTCAGAATATTAGAGAGATTCACGCTTTCAATAGAGGGGAAGCAACACTAAAAGAACTGTATAGAAAAATTGATCAAAGTGAAGCAACCATGATCAAAGGTGAATTTACTACTGGTGTATTTGTCAATGCAGCAAGTGTTATCATGCGTTTAGGTGTAGCCACTACAATTCTTGTAGGCGCTAAATTGATTCTTTCTGGAGAAATCAGTTTCATGTTGCTATTTATGTTTTTATTGGCAATCACAAGAGTCTATGCACCTTTTGATCAAAGCTTAGCACTTATTGCAGAAGTCTTCTTATCAGAAGTATCAGCAGCTCGTATCAATGAAATCTATGATACACCGATCGCTAAAGGCAAGAAGGAATTCACACCTGATGGACATGATATCGGCTTTTATCAGGTCAGCTTTTCCTATGATGAAGCCGAAGTCCTTCATAATGTAAGCTTCGTCGCAAAGCAAGGCGAAGTCACTGCCTTGGTTGGACCTTCCGGCAGCGGCAAGAGCACTTGTGCGCGCCTGGCTGCACGTCTATGGGATGTGGACAAAGGTGTTATTACCGTAGGTGGTGTTGATATCTCCACTATTGATCCAGAAGTGCTGTTGAGTCATTTCTCCATGGTTTTTCAGGATGTCATGTTGTTTGATGACACCATCATGGAAAATATCCGTTTAGGAAAGCATGATGCAACAGATGCTGAAGTGTTAGCTGCAGCGCATGCTGCTAACTGTGATGAATTTGTAGGCAAGCTACCTGAAGGCTATCAGACATCCATCGGAGAAAACGGTGCAAAACTTTCAGGAGGAGAACGTCAACGTATTTCTATTGCCCGTGCATTACTTAAGAATGCACCAATTGTCTTATTAGATGAAGCCACTGCATCCTTGGATGTAGAAAATGAAACGAAAGTACAGAGTGCTTTATCACGCTTGCTTAAAAATAAGACGGTCTTGGTTATTGCTCATCGTATGCGTACAGTAGAAGCAGCTGATAAGATTGTCGTTCTATCTGATGGTGAAGTTAAAGAACAGGGAACACCTGCTGAATTAATGAGCAGAGATGGAATCTTTAAGAAGATGAGCAAGCTTCAAAAAGAAAGTCTGAACTGGAAAATAAATGAAAATAAGGCATAGCTCATTTAAGCTATGCCTTATTCATCTCTTGTAAGTAAGTTAACTGCTTTAGGTAAACAGTTGATTTCAAGAGGGAAGGAACTTCCTTCTTCACCATCTACATCATAGAGAATATCCTTATCGCATTCGATACGAAGATGTTTTGCCTGCACATATTTGATATTTGGATTATTGAGATGTGCATTGAATGCTAAATCCTTCATTAAAGCGATAAGTTCTGCAACATTTGATTTCTTGATAATAAGTAAGTCAAGCTTGCCATCCTGTACACTTGCTTTAGGAGTAATACCCTTAAAGCCACCAACTGACTGAGAGTTGGCTACTAAGAATAATGAAGCTTCTTCTTCAAACTCATGTTCATCAGCAGTGACTTTCAATTTAAGATTTAAAGAAAGCTGCTGAGGCAACTGAGATAAGCCTGTAATATAGTAAGCTAATGGACCCCATGTGTTCTTATCCTTGCTTGTGACCTGGAAAGCAATATCACTGAACATGCCTCCGGCAACTACGTTGGCGAAGACTTGTCCCTGGACTTCTCCAACATCAATCTTTTCTGTATGGAAATGATTGATCATTTCTACGAAATCACTAACTTTAACAGGAAGGTTAAGATAGTTCGCGAAATCATTGACAGTACCTGCTGGAATCAAGGCAATAGGAATATCACTGCCAGATTTGATCAGTCCACCTAGACATTCATTGACAGTTCCATCTCCACCTACTGATACAATGAAATCATAGTCGCCTTTTTTAAGTGACTTGCATTTCTTATAGGCATCATCTTTACCTTTAGTAAAGAATGTATCAATAGTATTGACATCTGTTTTCATTATTAAAGTTCCTACAAAAGTATTAAGCTTTCTATGGAAAGCTTGTGTTCCTGAAACAGGGTTAATGACAAATAAACACTTCATTTCACGACCTCCAATTACATAGTTTAAGTTTACTAGATTTTTTTTGAAATACAAGTCTATACAAAACAAAAAAAACACATTATGAAAAAGCTTACACAAATGTGATGTTCTCAAGATTTTTTGATTGATGAAAAGAAAAAATTTTGTTATAGTACATATAGCTCTAGTAACAAATTGAAAATAGAAAGAAGGATTTACGTGAATCTACCTAATAGGTTAACAGTGGTACGTTTAATCATGGTGCCATTTTTTATTGTTGTGTACTTATTCCCTTATAAAATGTGTGGTATCCAGGTACCTGTCTTTGATATCCTATGGACACATATTTCATTGGTAGACCTGATTGCATTTGGTGTTTTTGCAATCGCATCTATTACAGATTTCCTTGATGGAAAGATTGCAAGAGCCAATAATCTTGTTACAACTTTCGGTAAGTTTGTCGATCCGGTTGCAGATAAGATGCTTGTCAATTCAGCATTGATCTTATTAACAGTTGATCAAAAGATGCCTGCAGCACTTTTGATTATCATGATTCTAAGAGATACAATCGTAGATGCAGTAAGATTCTTAGCAGCATCTAATAATGTCGTTATTGCAGCTAGTATCTGGGGTAAGTCAAAAACAATGACACAGATGATTGCTATCTGTTTAATGTTATTGAACAATCCAATCTTTTCCGTATGCCACATTCCGGTAGACTTGATTCTAATGTACTTGGCAACAGCCTTTTCAGTCTTCTCTGGAATTGATTATCTTCGCGGTAGTAAAGATTTCATTATGGAAAGTATGTAAACAGTTCATATGAACTGTTTTTCATTAATAGGAGAAAAGTATGAATAAATTTTTTGATAAGACATTCTTAAAATTCATTATTGTCGGTGTAGCCAATACACTCTTTGGTACAGCAGTTATGTTTATTGCTTATAACTTGTTACACTTCTCATATTGGGTGTCTTCAGCTTCTAACTATGTATTTGGTAGTATCTTAAGTTATTTCTTGAATAAGTATTTTACTTTTGAGAATAAGTCTAAGGATGTAAAGAATGTTTTACGTTTTATTGTTAATATTACAATCTGTTATTTAGTTGCCTACGGTGTAGCTAAACCATTAGTAAGAACTGTTCTTTCATCTATGTCTACTAAGTTGCAGGATAATTTATCTATGCTTGTAGGTATGGGATTGTTTGTGATCTTGAATTATTTTGGTCAAAGATATTTTGTGTTTAAAGCTGATAAATAATTTCTTGTTTATTAGAAAGTTTTATGAGGTCATTTTATAATTTGTGAAGCATCTGTATGATGACTAGTGATGGTTATGAAGAGGAATCTATATGATAGATTTCTCTTTTTTATGGTTTATTTTAGTCTTTTACGTTATAATGGCTATTAATGAGGTGAGAGAGATGAATAAGAAACTTACGTCTATTTATATATCAGCGACAGTTCTTTCAGGGGTGATTAGTGTTCCTTCTGCTTCTACAGTAGTGAAACGCTATCCACGTCTTGATTTTAGTAACTTGATTAATAATATGGGAGAGATTCGTTTTTCTAATGAGAAGTCATATTCTATTAAGAAGACGATGATGGATAATGAGCAGGATAATGATTTAAATAATAATGAAGAAACTTCAGATGAAGATACAACTCAGAATGATACTTCTAATAATGATACTGCAGAGGAGGATTCTTCTAAGAAGACTGTTCAGGGTGAAGTTTCTAATGAAGATGTTAAACAGGAAGATTCTACTAATAAGAATACAAAACAAGATGTATCTTCTGAAAATAGTGTGAATCAAGAAGATACAGTTAAGAGAAAGGGACTTTTGAAAAGTGATGTAGAATCTCCTTCTGAAGATGATCCTACAACTACTGTTAATAGTGTATCTGATGAAGAAGTCCATATCGCAAATCAAAAAGAAGAGGATGCCAAGAAAAAATATAAGGACCTTGAACGTTTTGATCAGGATGATAAAGATATAACTGTTCCAAGAGTAAACAAAGAAGTTAAAGCTGATGAAATTGTGGATGTACCACAAGGGTTAGCTATGGATGATAACTATGTCTATATTTCTTCATATGATGGAATAAAGGCTTATCTTAGTGACTTAGGGAAGAGTAATGAACAGATTCAGGTACATAATTCTGTAATCTATGTGTTAAGGCTTAATGATGAGTTAAGAAAGTATAAGACTATTGTTCTTCCTGATACTAATCATGTAGGTGGATTGACTTGCTTGAATGGTCAGTTGTGGATATCACTAGATACTGGTAATTCTAGTGGGCAGAAGCTTGTGTATCTTAATACGCAGACTATTCATGATCAGCTTAATTGGGATAATGATGATGAATATGTAGTGGATCATTATGATGGAGAGAACAAGATTAATGGTGTTACGTCTGCTTCTTTTGTGACTAGTTTTAATGATGATTTGTATGTTGGTACATTCAATAGTTCATCAAATAGTGTTATTAAGGGATTTCATCCTGGTAGTGAGGATGCTTTTGTAAGTTATTCAGTCATAAAGAAGGCGCAGGGAGCGGCCTTCATGACTGTCGATGATATAACTTATCTGATGGTGTCTTCTTCTTATGGAAGGGTGAATTCGTCTGGTTTATATGCTTATTCAGTAACTAATGTGGGGCAGAGTAATTCTAAGATCAGTGCTGTTTCTTCAATCGTATTGCCTGGCATGTCAGAAGGTATTGTGGAAAAGGATGGCACATTATATGTCTTGTTTGAATCAGGTTCACATCGCTACAATGCTAATCCTATGAATAGTGCAGTAACATCTATGGGAAAGGTGATTGCTGGTAAATCATCTAATATGGTGAATATGAAGCGAACTTTAAGTGATAGTGATATTAATGTTAGTGTGAATGCTACATCATTTAGTTACAATGGAAAGATTCGCTATCCAAGTGTTACCAGTGTTAAGTATAAGAACATGAACCTCCCTTACAGCATCAAATACACAGCGTCAAAGACGCCAGGAACATATGTGATGACAATCACCATCAATACACCGACATATAGTGGAGTGAAAAATATCCGTTATACCATCAACAAGGCGAACGCCAATACTCATGGAAGTGTAAGCTTGTCTCGTACTTCCTTCACTTATAACAAGAAAGTACAAAAACCAAGTGTAAAAAGTGTTGTCATTCTTGGACATAAGATCAATGTTAAAAAAGTAGAATACCTCTCACCAAAATCCAAGAAAGTAGGCATCTACACAATCAAGATCACCTTACAAGACAACCCATACGCTACAGGTGTGATTTATAGAACTTATAAGATTGTGCCAAAGACCACAAAGATCAAGTCTCATAAAGCAAAGAAGGGTGCTATCACACTTAAGTGGAAGAAACAGGATGCGCGTTATGAAATACAGTATTCAACCCATAAGAATATGAAAAATGCGGTAAGCAAGAAGTTCAAAACGGCCACTTCCACAACATTAAAACATCTCTCTCGTAAGAAATACTACTATGTAAGAATACGTACATATAAGATTGTAAATGGAAAATACATTTACTCTGCTTATTCTTCAATAAGAAAAATGCGTACTAAATAAGGAATCACGCCAGTGATTCCTTATTTTTCTTCATATTTAGTTCATAAAGGTGAATTAAGTTATATATTTGTCAATAAAATGTCAAATTTGACAACTACACATTTTTAATAAGTATTAAATTATGAAAATAGTAGATTTCATTGCCATAAACGGTATTGAAGTGTTAAGCTTATGGTGTTATTATTGCAATACTTATAAAGGAGTTTTGGGAAAAATGGATAAAATATCATTGGTTGTACCTTGTTACAACGAAGAAGAAACTATTCGTATCTTCTATAACGAAGTATTAAAATATGAATCACAGTTAGATGCAGAATTAGAATTTTGTTTTGTTGATGATGGTAGTCATGATCATACTTTAGATATATTAAAAGCATTGCATGAAGAAGATGAACGTGTACACTATGTATCGTTCTCTAGAAACTTTGGAAAAGAAGCAGGTTTATATGCTGGGTTAGAATTAGCGACAGGTGATTATGTCGTTACTATGGATGTGGATTTGCAGGATCCACCTCATCTTCTACCTGAAATGTATAATATCGTAAAAAATGAAGATTATGATTGTGTCGCTACGAAAAGATCAACACGAAAAGGTGAACCACCTATTCGTTCATTCTTTGCGAGAATGTTCTATAAGCTTATTAACAAGATGTCTTCAACAGAGATAGTTGATGGGGCCAGAGACTATCGCTTTATGAGTAGACAGATGGTTGATGCGATTATTGAAGATCAGGAATATAACAGATTCTCAAAAGGAATCTTTAGCTGGGTAGGATTCAAGACGAAATGGTTGGCTTATGAGAATGTAGAAAGAAGTGCCGGTAATACAAAATGGTCATTCTTTAGTTTATTTAAATATTCAATTGAAGGTATTCTTGCTTATTCTGTAGTACCATTGTTTATTTCATCTATTTTGGGATTGATTTTCTTTGTCATTTCTGTCATTGCCTTATTTGGTATTGTCATTAGAGCGATGCTATTTGGTGATCCAGTATCAGGATGGCCATCAATGGTAAGTATCATGTTGCTTTTAGGAAGTATGATCCTATTATGTCTTGGGATTGTGGGATTATATATTTCTAAGATTTACCTAGAAACAAAGAAGAGACAAATCTATATTGTTAAAGAAAAAGCATAATGTGCTTTTTTTCGGGAGGGTTCTATGAAACTATTTACACCCGCGATAAGTGAGAAGGGAAAGAGAAAGCAGCTATTTGCGGCTTATACTTTCCTGTTTATCGTTATTGCACTTGTTGTTTATATGGCTTTCTATCTTGGAGGACGTTCATTTATTTGGAGTACTGGTGTCAATACGGATGGTATTGATCAGCATGTTAATGCTTTTACTTACTATGGACGTTATCTAAGACACCTTTTTTATACTATCTTTGTAGATCATAGTCTTAACCTTAAGACATTCGATTTAAGTATTGGCTATGGTCAAGATATCATCTCTACCATTCATTACTATGCGGTGGGTGATATCTTTGCCTTAGTTTCAGGATTGGTTCCTACAAGATATGCTGAAATCGCATTTAATGCATTGGTACCAGTTCGTCTTTATTGTGCAGGGATTGCCTTTATTGTTTACAATCTCTATCACAATCGTAGCAAGAAGGGGATCCTTCTTGGTACGATGGTTTATTGCTTTTCAGGTTTTTCCATCTATTGTATTAAGCATCCCTATTTCTTAAATACGCTTGTCTATTTCCCGTTATATTGTTTAGGAGTAGATCGTATTCTAGATCGTAAGTCTCCTTGGTTTTTCTGTGTGGTTGTTGCGTTGTCATTATTAAGCAACTTCTACTTCTTCTACATGTTGGTCATCTTTACAATCCTCTATGCGATTGTATCGATACTAGGACATGAGAACTTAACTGTAAAATATGTATTCTACAGTGTAGCGAAATGTGTGTGGTATGCCCTTATTGGTGTGGGAATTTCATGTATTATCTTCTTGCCAGTAGTCTATCTCTTCTTCTCTTCAGCGAGAGCTGCAGAGAAGTCGTTCGTGCCACTTGTCTACACTTGGAACTACTATCGTGATCTGTTCTTATCGTTTGGTTCCTCTTATCTGGCACCAGATTGGGTAAGACTGTCACTTTCCGCTATTGCGATTATTGTCATTAATGTCATTGTCGTATCAGGGAAGAAGTATATTAGAGAGAAAGTAACGCTTATACTTATGTTGCTATTCTTGCTTTTCCCATTCTTTGGATCATTCTTCAATGGATTATCTTATGTAGCTAATCGCTGGACGTTCGTCTGCGCATTGGCCATTGGGACAATGTTAGCGAAGATCTATCCAGATCTTGAGAATCTCTTAGAAGATAAGAAGAGAGCGATAGGTGTCTTTGTCTTATCTTCCTGTTATGTGCTTTTCTCATTTATGTTTGTATTCTTCACCAAGGATGCCAGCAAGCTGTGGGCAATAATCATTACTATTGTCTGTATGTGTTCATTATTGATAGTGCTTTATGTAAAACCAATAAAGAAGTATATGTTCCCGTTGATGACACTTATTGTCGCTGTCAATGTGGCACTTAATGGATCCTTCTTCTACAATAAGAATTTTGGTGGATATTCCAAAGAATATCTTAAATATGGACATGTGGAAAAGGATCTAATCCTTAATGAAAACTTCAAGTTATTGCCACATAATCAAAACTACCGTTTTGATTATGTAAACTTCACAAAGAAATATAATCGTACAATGAATACGAATCAGTCATCAATTATGACTTATCTTTCATTGTTGCCAGGAGATTCTTATCTTTTCCTAGATTCACTTGGTTATACTAACAATGTTACGCACCGTATTAACTTCTTAGAAGGACGTAGTGCTGTGGCTAATCTGTTTGGTGTAAAGTATCTTATTGGGAAGAAGAATTCCGTGACGATACCACCATATGGCTATGAACGTTCGGATAAGCTTTCATCATCTCGATATGATGTCTATGTCAACAAGTATGCATTGCCACTTGGGTTTACTTATTCA
>NZ_JAGBIX010000002.1:0-3895 GCF_017934775.1 Kandleria sp.
ATTCATAAGCTTATTAACATTAACTAAGAACTCATCTTCATTAAAAGCAATAGGATGACCAATATGAATCATCTTATTCTTCGTTCTCTCTAGGCCTTCTTCAGCCATAAGCTTTTCTTCATAAAGTTTCTCACCTGGTCTTAATCCCACATACTCAATCTTAATATCTACATCAGGCTTATAACCTGCAAGCCTGATTAAGTTTCTCGCTAAAGTATCAATCTTAACTGGGGAACCCATATCTAATACAAAGATTTCTCCTCCTTTAGCGTAAGTACCAGCCAATAATACAAGTGATACAGCTTCAGGTATAGTCATAAAGTATCTTACGATATCTTTATGTGTAACAGTCACTGGACCACCTGTTTCAATCTGCTTCTTAAAGAGAGGTATGACGGATCCATTGGATCCTAACACATTTCCAAATCTTACCGCTACAAATTCAGTCTTACTTTCTTGTAGCTGTTTACTATCAAAGGATTCTTCTCCTTCATGAGTAAACAAGAAAGGAATTTCGTCAGCTTTTCCTTCTTTAATCTTTTTATCAAAAGATTGAATAATCATCTCACACATTCTCTTTGAAGCACCCATAATATTTGTCGGATTAACTGCTTTATCTGTGCTTATCAGCACAAATCTCTTACAGTGATAAGTCATCGCTGCGTAGGCAGTCTTGTAAGTTCCGATGACGTTATTCTTAATAGTCTCATTAGGGCTCACTTCCATGAGCGGCACATGCTTGTGTGCAGCAGCGTGGTAGACGACGTCGGGGTGGTATTTATTGAAGAGATGGCAGAGTCTTCTTGAGTCTCTGACTGACCCAATTTCGACTTCGAAATTGAGGTCAGGGTATTTCTTCTTTAGTTCCTGTTGAAGATCATATGCATTATTCTCATAAATATCAAAAATAACCAACTTCTTAGGGTCATGTCCAGCAATTTGTCTACATAATTCAGATCCTATGGATCCTCCTCCGCCAGTTACCAATACAGTTTTCCCATTAATAAACTCAAATACTTCCTTTAAATCAGCTTCAATAGGTTCTCTCCCAAGTAAATCTTCAACCGAAACATTTCTCATATGACTCACACTGATCTGACCACTTACTAGCTGATACATACCAGGCAACTGTTTCAATTCACAATCTGTTTCACTACAAATATTAAGAATATCTCTTTTAGTAGAAGCACTCACACTAGGTAAAGCCAAATAAATCTTATCAACACAAAACTCTTCTACACATCTAGTAATATCTTCTCTACCACCAACAACTGGAACGCCTTCTATAATACGATCTCTTTTATTCTTATCATCATCAATAAAACAAACCACTTCATCATTAATATTATGAGAATTTCTAATATCTCTTAAAATCATCAACCCAGCACTACCAGCTCCAACAATCATAACTCTTGAAGCATTATTATCAGGTCTTAATGATCTTAACAACGTTACAAAACGATAAGAGAAACGAATCGTAATCATAAACAAAAACTGTAAAATAGAACCTACTATATAATAAGAAATAGGCATTCTTCTAATAAACAATAATGTTCCAGCAACATTAAAGATAAATGTAATAACTGTCGCATTAATAAGTCTTAATAATTCAGTATAACTTGCATATCTCCATATACTCTTATAAAGATTTAAGATAAAGAATACAATCAAACAAAAAACTGTATAAAAAGGTGCAAATCTCATCCACCCATTAAGATAAGGTGCATCAATAGAAGTATAGTTCATATCAAATCTTAATAATAAAGCCAATAAGAAAGCTACATTGACAGCTATCGCATCATATATCATTAATAAAGCCGTCTGAACATACTTATTCTGATTCTTTACCCATTTACTCATAAAAATCCTCAACTTAACAATTATAAAAAGTTTCTAAGAAAACTTAGAAACTATCTCTAATCCTGCTTTAACTGTAGTCACTGTATTAAACAATTCTACATCAATAAATGCTATTCGTTTATGTCGATCAATCTTCTTAATAAAACCTTCATATCCCTTTAACGGACCACTTTCTACAATAATGTGATCTCCCTCGATAATACCCTTAGACATTTTAATTAAATGTTCCTCAGAATACTTAAGAAGATGAAGCACTTCTTCTTTATAAATAGGATAAATATCATCCTTACCTATTAACTTAGTAAATTCAGGTATCCTCTTTAACTGAATAAAAAGATCATCTAAATGATCAGTAACCACAAACAAATAACCAGGAAACATCACTTTCTTCTCTTTATGCCATCTTCCATGATATTTCTTCATATATTCATAATGAATAACAACACACTCATTAAGAATAGATTTAGAAATCATAGTTTCACACTTATTAGCAATACGCTCTTCTTGTCCAGTCATCACCTGTAGTACATACCAGTTCTCATACATAAGAACACCTCCAAAAAGGCATGCTTCGCCACTTCACTTTCATAGTGAATCCTTATAGATATGACATGTTTTATCTTTAAACGCGACAAAGCGACGATTTATCGAAATAAACAATTTGTTAGTTAGAATAACATTTTCTACTTCGTTAATCTACCACTTTTAGATATTATTGTCAAATTTGAGTAATATTATAGTTAAGGAAAAAGCGATTACATTTCTCTATATTTTACATTTTTCCTAATATTTTCATTATTTAAAAAAAGAATAATCATCCCCCTATTCTTAACTTTTTGAATTATTAAGCAACCATTCGGTTGTATATTTATGAAATTAACAAATTATTGACTTTTTATTATTTTTTATTTTATAGATACCTATACCTTTCTTTTATTTGATAAAGATATAATTAAAAAATATTTCTAACCTGATAATTATTTACATTTATATGACCCTAATTAATTATATTCAAATTAAGGAGGAAATTATTATGAAAAGTATCATGAAGATAGCTTTATCAGTTCTTTTTGCATTCACATTAATGTCTGGTATTGATAGTGCTGTTAAGCAGGATCTATCAACACCAGTAGTTGTTAATGTATCTGCCAAAAAGAAGAAGAAACTGAAGAAGAAAAAGAAAAAATCAAAAAGAGTCTACTATGCAAGAACAAGCAAGAAGTACCACAGTACTACATCTTGTCGTAGTCTTAGACGTTCTAAGGTACTTTATTATACTTCTTTAGCAGACGCTAAAAAGAGCAGATTAAAACCATGCAAGATTTGTTATAGGTAAAAAGGATAGAGCTGTGACTCTATCCTTTTTTGATTTTCTTATAGATGATATAACCGATCACAATACCCAAGGTATTGTGAATCATGTCGTCAAATTCAAACCAGCCTCTCATAAAGATGAACTGAGAAATCTCAATTGTCATTGAGAAGAGAAAGCCAAATAGTGCGATAGTACCATTTGTCTTAAATCTCTTGAATGCGGGCAAAAAGAAACCTAAAGGCATTAACATGAAGACATTGATAATAACCTCTAATAACAGCTTATAATTGCCTCTAAAGATCTCTGGATAAGACCAAAGTGGCATCAGTCTTACCATTCTAGAAGAATAGGGACGATCAAATATGGTAAGCGAGAGCACGAGGTAGCTGTATGTAATGATAAGCACCAGCATGACACTTTGTGTCATGGTGAGTTTTTTTGTTTTATAGAGACACACTGATAGTATCAATGCACACATTGATACTATCAGAAATCTTGCATGATTAATGGAAAGCATTAATTCGCTTAATGAGTAGATATAGTCCATAGATAAAACTCCTTATTTCATAAGGATACTAGAAACAAGAAGAAAAGTGAAACAATTTAATGAGATTCTTCCTGATAAAGATAACTATAGAAAAAGTATCGATAAAAATCCTTCACTTTATCACAATCCATAGTCCCATCCTAGTATAATCTAATTGACTTATCCATGAGTTA
>NZ_JAGBIX010000033.1:0-43398 GCF_017934775.1 Kandleria sp.
CTCTCTGGACAGCTGATTCAGCAGCTCATAGTCAATTTCATTCTTATTGCTTAATAATTCTTCATAAGTTGAATGTTTCTTTTGATTTATTTCCATTTTTCTATTTCTTCTTTCCTTTAATATGTCAGTATATGACCAGAAACAACATTGATGAAAGACTCAAAAAGAAATAATCAGATGATCCTTATTACATAGACATCATCAATCTTCATTACTTCTCCGTGAGAATATGACCATTCATGCTCTGCCAGACATTCGGGAAGACCTTTTGCAATCGCAAATCCATAGCTTTTTATCTTATATCTGGATGATATCAAGGGATTTCCCAAGCCTTCTGTGATAGTGTCCAGATTATCCCTGATCCACTCATCATCCTCCTTTTCGCTGTGCGGAATGATCTCCTCCCAGAAAAGAACCCTGTCCTCTTCTGATGGAAGAATCCATTTCCCGCTGTGACGCTTCGTCCTGATGAATCTGTAGACATCCACCTGTATGTTGCAGGTCATGACATAGTATTCACCATCCCTGTCTGGGATTTTTTCATAAATTGAAATCATATTTTTCTTCCTTTCCTGATTTCTTTTCTATTGAAACCAGCCCGTTTGTTGTCTTTCTTGTACCATATGATTTTCTTCTTTCCATTTCATCAATATCCACGGTCTTCCTTCTTGTGTATCTCGCTCCGCCATCCCATTCCGAATCAGGAATGACATATTCAAGTGCTATATGACAGACGTCACTGTCTGCGACAAAGTCTACAGACGTTCTTTCTGTCCTGAAGATGCTTCTATCGAACAGTCCTCCATAGCTTCGAGAGATTTCTGCAGTTCCTGAAAGCGTGTATCTGCATCCTTTCTTCAGTCTGGCGATTCTATATGTCTCCACCAGTCTTTTTCCGGCGAACTTCGAGTCTTCACATGAAATCGTCAGGGCTTCACGTTTCAGCCTGTTCTCTTCGATCTGACCCTTTCTTGCTTCATTGAGAATATGAGCTGATGGCCCTGCAAAGCCCAATACCGCAGTGACGAGCACAATGCCTGCATGCGGCAATATGTTTTTCAATAGAACATCCTTTCTCGTTTTTCTGTCAGAAATCTCCTTTCTGAGAAGAATGATCTTGAACGCCAGAAGGATGGATAGGATGATGCAGATTTTTGGCATGAGAGATGCAAGAGAAAGAATTATGTGGTCAACAATATCCACTACTATACTCATCATTCAATCTCCTTTTTCTTGTTCTGTCCTTTCTTTTTTCCTCTGGCGTTCTTTCAGGGACCTTCATATTCGCCACGCTGTATCCGGCAGCACAGAATCCTATGGCTGCCGCATTCGAAATCCCCATTAAAAGCAAAAACCCAATCATTTCCTTTTCCTCCTATGTCTCTTTCCTCTTTCGTATTGGATAGTAAAGCACATTGCTTCTGACTGCTCCCACGGGCAAGCCCGTGGGGTTCTGATTGCCAAGGGTAGCCTGTAATCGTATACCATTTTCAGGCTTTGGAGTTACAAGTGTAAATCTGTCTGAATCAGGACTTTCATTACCAAGCAGTCCAACGACCACATTAGCGGTAAATTTCTGCCTTGCGGCAAGGAAGTACAGTCAATCGCCCTGATGATAACCTTGAAGCAGAATTGTCAATAATCCAATGTTGACTATTCATCATCTTCTGTCGAACCGGGAACCTTTGAAATAATCTTATCTTCCGGTTTCCCCACTTTGGAAATCTTCAGTCGGGAATCTTTTTCGAATCCGCACATTGTTGCGCTTCCGGCATAGGAGAATTTGTATCTGGTTCTTGTTTGGCTGTATCCTGAAGCGTAATTGACCGTATATTCGGCATCAGAGATATCCTTTTCGCTGGCAAGCTCCTTGGGAACAGTATAGTGAAGCGTAAAGTAAGTTTCATCGTCGTAGTTGATGACAAACACATCAGTCTGGCTGGCTACAGTCCAGTTCTTTCCTGTCATGTTGTCGTGGATCTTCAGCTCTCCTCTGATGTGATATTTCCCCTCTGATGCGTTCGCCAGTTCATAT
Organism: Kandleria sp.; assembly: GCF_017934775.1. Classification (NCBI taxonomy): domain Bacteria; kingdom Bacillati; phylum Bacillota; class Erysipelotrichia; order Erysipelotrichales; family Coprobacillaceae; genus Kandleria; species Kandleria sp. The sequence goes on from NZ_JAGBIX010000033.1 coordinate 2,036, forward strand.
TCAATCTCGATGACTGAACGGCCGTCCTTTAGCTTTAAAACTTCCGCTTCACTCGTGGAAGCGGCAATTATGACGTATTTTGCCAGTAGTGTCGGAGCCGACGCCAGGCATCCGACCATTACGAGAATGGAAAGACACCAGCCTATGAATTTTCTTCTGCGGAAAACATAATTCACTCCTATGATCATGAGCGTCATCAGCACGGCTGCTGTTATGAAATAGATACAATTCATTGCTACTACCTTCGCTACTATGATTATGAGCATCATCAGCACGGCTGCTGTTATGAAATAGATACAATTCATTGCTTCTGCCCCTTTCTTTTTTATCATTTTTTATATTCACCTTTCGTATTGGATAGTAAAGCACATTGCTTATACATGTCTTCATTACTGATAATTGTTGTTCCTGGTTCCCACGGATCAAGATTTCCTCTCGCATTTGTCCAAGGCAATTCTTTACGAGTCATAGTTTCAAGTTCATTGCCTGTAAAATCTTTAAAAACGCTATACACTTCTTCTAAAAATTCAATCGTATTTTTTTCTTTTTCCTCCTAATCTAGTTGTTTACTTTCTTTTTTTCCTCTCATCTTCGTCATCGAGATAATCAAATATCATTAATACCCATGGGATGAAGAAGGCTACAGCAAATAAATAACCAAGCATTTTCTTTTTCCTCCTAATCTAGTTGTTTACTTTCTTTTTTCTTCTCATCTTCGTCATCGAGATAATCATGCAGCAATACGTAAAGAGCAAAAATTATTGTTACTAACAATGCATTAACCCAGGCTCCAAGAAATAAATAACCAATCATTTCCATTATTCTTTTCCTCCCATATTTTTTTAATATTTATGATTAAGCATGGATGAAACGGACTGTCTTCATTCTTTATCCGTTACTATATAAAAGACAAAACAGGCCCTATAGAATTGCATCCATGCTGATCTTCTTCGTGTTTATCTGTTTTCCCTTTTCTTCGCAGCCAATGAAATGATCACTGCAATCGCCTTTCCAAGGAATGTTCCCATCACAAATCGGAACCCTAGCAACAAGACAAATGTCATGTCTGAATCGGATGATGAAGTCATTCGTGCCTCCGCAATCTTTATCAGTACAAGCTCAGAAATAATCATCATGCCCAGTACAGCAAGCTTTATCAATGCTCCTTTCCAGCTTTGCTGTCTGCTGTCCCTGCGCCATGGCGCACTTCTGATGATATCATCTGCTGCTCCAAAAATAACTCCCAATACTACCGCTGTTATGTTCATTCTTCTTTTCCTCCTGTTTCTTTCATTTTGGATATGCTTCTGCTTCTGGAGATGCTCATGGTTCTGGCATCCCTTGATGTGAAGGGAACAGTCATCAGTGCGATGCTGTCTTCTGTAATTCTTTTCCCAAAGATATTCTCATACCTTCTGCAGGTATCACAGATTCTTGAATACATTGTCTGATCGTATCTGAGGTCATACTGATAAAGCAGCTCCTGTGAATCAAGATTCTGGTATTCATCGGTAAGCTGATCAAGCCCCTTGTTCTGCTCCAGTCCGCTTTCAATGTCATGGAGAGCGCACTGCTGAGCAAGAAGGGTGCAGGTCTCATTGTCCAGTGTCCATCTGCCTTCTCTGAAGCAGATAGTCTCTGCAAGCTGTCCAAAGCTTTCAGCAATGGGCGTAAGGCAGAAACATGACAGATCATCCTGCATGTCTGCACACTTCTCAGATTCCATGATATTGCTGTTGCTGCTTAGTGCAGCTTGGACATGCAGCTCCTTGTGTATTCTTTCAAAGATGTTCTTTTCCTCATGAACATGCTCGAATTCTGCTCCTCTTTCTATTCCGTCGCGAAAGAATCCGAACCTGCTCACATCAGGGTGAGAGACATAATATCTCTGTGCCTGTTCAGGATCGTAGAAAACCTCGCTGTCCAGATACATGTACATGTCAGTATCCTCCTTTCATAGATTCAAGCATCATGACCGCATTTTCAAGCGACTCTGAATCGCTGAACGAAAGCGTGACACTGACACCCTTTTTCTTCTTTTTTGCTTTTGCATTGGCGGAAAACGCTGATGAAAACGCCTCCTCTATCTGCTGAAGCTTTTCATCTTGCAGGTCGCCGTCTTCCGTCTTCGGTGATGATGCACCTCTTGGCTTTTCCTCGGGCGAAGGCTTTTCCTTTCCCGTGGCTATATTGATGTACTTCTGAACAGTTCGTGGTGATTTACCGATAAACTGTGCAATCCAGTCTCTTTTACGACCTTCCACATGAAGGTCTTTGTCATCATCTAGAATTTCTAGAAGCATTTTTACTGTAGAAATTCTATCATCTTCTGTTTCTTCTCTCTGTGCATTTGAGAGTATCAGCTGAAGCTTTTCTACCGATGTTCTGTCAGGGCGTCGGTAGACAAGGCACGGCACATCGGTGTCTATGTCTTCACCCATGTCTACAAGCTTTTTCAGTGCAGTATATCTGCGTTCGCCGCCGAGCAGTCTGTAGCTTCCTTCATCGGTTTCATATACCTCCAGCGGCTTCATAAGGCCATACAGACGGATGGATTCGGCAAGCTCATCAATATCGCAGATTCTTGCGATATTGTTCTTGTTCACTTCAATCTCATCTATGTCGATGCTTCGATACGTAGGACGTTTGTTTATCTTTTCATCCTGTGCGAGCATGCTTGTCAGTGCACTCATACTATTCCATCTCCTCTTCAAATATTCTTTTTTCCAGTTCGCTTGCGAACAATGCGATTGCTCTGCCCTTATCATTCACTTCCGACAGGGCTATTCCCTCATCAAGAAGCCTGGTTACCACTTCCTCAGCGGAAAGGCAGCATATGTCATTGAATTCCTCTCTTGTCAGTTTTTTCATGATGCATCACCCATCACTTCCTGAACAAGATTGTAAAAGTCCTCTCCAATCTTTTTCTTTCTGTCATCAATGATGAAGCTTGATGTCATCGTTGATGAACTTGCAGGAGAATCCTGATAACCTATTGTTGTGTTGTACACATCAATTCCTTCATCAGCATCAGAGAAGATGCTTCTCATCTGCTCAATGAATCGAATATAATCAGGACGGTTCCCCCTATGCACCATCGTAATCAGAAGATGCATTTTAAGATTTAATCCATAAATTTGATTAAATTCCAATACTGTAATGGCTGTTGTAATAAACCCATCCATTTCATACATTCCTGCGGGTTTTAATGGAATAATAATTTCATCACTGCACAAAAGAGCATTAATTGTAATATTATTAAATGCTGGAGCATTATCAATAATTATATAATCATAATGTTTTCTGACTACCCTAATAGCCATTTTCAATTTTCTATCAAAAACTGAAGCTTTTTCATTGCTATTTTTTCTTCTTGTTAACTCTTCATTCGTATTAATAAGTCTTCCACCAATTGATGGAAGAATATTGAGATTTTCATATGCAGTTGTTTTTATACATTCATAGATTACCTCTGGACTTTCCAGCAAAACATCATTAACATCTTTAATATTTCCTACACTTTTTCTAAAATAATTTTCCAATTCTTTCAATCTTTCAATACTGTTTTTCCCTTTCACAGTTAAAAGATTAAAATCCTTTATTCCAGAAGCTGTATAAAACTCAGGGAAAAAAAATCTTGATGTATTACCTTGAGAATCAAGATCAATTAATAAAACTTTTTTTCCTTTATCTGATAAACCCTTTGCAAGATTAAGACAGGTAGTCGTTTTTGACACTCCACCTTTATTATTTAACACACTAATTACCCTCATACTTTTACCTCCATATGTCATCATATAGTATTGCTGATTAATCAAAATTCAATTAACAAATACTCATTAATCAACAACACAAATATAAAATATGTGCAGACAATCCTGATCAGGGATTCATTGGTATTTCTACCAGTATGCTTCGGAAGCAGACGCCATGACTCTTTTGCCCCACTCAGAGTTTCTGTTGGAAGTAGTCGCATGACAAGTATCATTACTTTTAATATAACGGTCTTTGCATCCATTCAATCAAATGAATTTTAACATTCTAAGAGTATTCGCTCCTTTCAATATATGAAGATCATGGCGTCTTATTGTTATAGCTCTCGTTATACGAATATGTATCTACACATGCTATGAAATTGTCAAGATACTCTCTCAGACGTGTGTCTGATGGAAGACACATAAACTCTCCCATGAGACACACGTCTCTTCCTCTATAGACATTAAAGCTTTGCTTTAATGTATAAATTAATTATTTTGAATTTAATTTGACACAATTTTCCAATGATTTTCTATGTGCTTTTGCCAAAATTTTTCAAAATTTAATATGATATTTTTGATGTTCTCTCTTAAAGCAATCAAGTAATCTCTAAAATGCTCATTTGAAGAATGATAAGATAAATAGTAAACACTTCCCTTAACTTCTAAAGTACTGGTATGTGCTACTTTATTTAGTTTATGCAAAAATGTATAAAATTTGTTTGTCCATACTTCATCATCACTAAAAGCATATTTTAATGATTCAAACATATAACCAATTCGTGCATTTATTTCATCAATAATTGAATTAATCGAACGTATCCTAAAGCATGTACAAACTGTGTAATTCTCTTTTATTTGCCTTTTTGGTATATACGATCTATGTGTCTTTTTTGAAAACGACAATACTTCATATAAATCTGAAAGGATTCCCTTCATAAAATCAATCATCCTATTAAAACCTGTACGACCACGATAACTAAAAATTCTTTCTTCAGTCTTCCTTACGGATCGTTTTATTTTTAAAGGATGTCCATTTATGTCTTTTTTTATTTCTCCTTTTTGATGAAGGAGAACAGCATCAACATCCTTTTTTGATGTAAGTTTCTTCTTTAAAGGATTCCAATAATAATCTCTATTGTATTTTTCAAATTCTTCTACTTTCTTTTGCAAAAGCATTCTTGTAAATATAACCACTCTTGCGAATGGCAAATTATTAATAATCTCTATCTCACCACACCACAACATTTTTTCAGTAATAGGGTTATATTTTTTTAAAAACAATTTAATAAATGTCTCCTCACTATTTTTTTCCTTTAACATATTAGGAATCATAAAAAACAATTCATAACTGAAAATATTTCGGTATCCAGAGGAATAATGATATTTTTTCTTTTTTTTATAATTTATAATAAGTTCGGATTTTGAATAAAAATCCTTGTGAGAAAAGATTGTCATATTTTTGATTTTTTCTCTTGTTTCTTTTTCTTCAAGTGGTTTAAAACGGATAAACAATCCATTTGATAACGCCATTTACTTGTACCTCCTACATGAAAAAATGCTCAATTTCAGGTATCTTTTAAAACCTAAAATTGAGCATTTTGACATAATGTTGTTTGTAATAAGCACATATATCGCCCCATTTAATAGAAAGACAAAGTACCTCTAACAGAGGTACTTTTTTATTCCAGAAGCAAAGAAAGCAAAACTTAAGAGCTATTAAAAAAGGCGGCGTTCCCAAGAATACCGCTTTTTATTGTACGCTATCTTGGGATATACTTATTATATTTTAAACAACTGAGGATTGAGTGTATGGTGAATCGCAAAAACAGTTTATTAGACAATGAAGTATATGTATTATAATATATTTAGAAAGAATGGTACTTGGATATTGAAAGTCAGTAAAGATATGCTTCATAAATTATCTAGACTGTTTGATCTCATTTTTTTCTATATTTCTAATGCTATATATCACATGGGGGGTTTACTACAGCATTAATGTAAAATTACCAGTACTCATACGTGTTGGTATATTTGTATTGCTAGTGATGTCATTCTTTAAAATCTATTGGTCATTTATCAGATGTCTTAAGAGTTACACAGAGTCAAACTTTTGAAAGTGACTCTTTTTTTCTTGAATACGCTAACATTTCATCTTGTGAAAAAATTTTATTTTATTAAAACGCCCTATTTATCACCGAAAAAGCCCTTCCATATATTTCAATGGTTTTATATTTGACAGATATTTCACATGAAATGTGGTATATTTATATAAGGTACCAGTTATAACTGGAGAAAGGGAACGATTGATCTCTATGACCAATCAGGTTTGTTTATGATATCTTTACTATTATCATTTGTTATCTTAATTTTAGGTTATTTGGTCTATGGGCGCATTATTGAACGTGTGTTTGATCCAGATGATCGAAAAACACCAGCTATCGAATTAGAAGATGGTGTTGACTATGTGCCAATGAAGCCTTGGAAGGCATTTCTTGTTCAGCTATTAAATATTGCTGGAACAGGTCCAATCTTTGGTGCCTTGATGGGGGCTTGCTTTGGCCCAGTTGTATTCTTGTGGATTATTTTCGGAGCTATCCTCGGTGGTGGTGTTCACGATTTCATGGTTGGAATGATTTCCGAACGTCATGCGGGACAATCCATTGCAGAATTATCAGGTAAATATCTTGGTAACCACGCAAAATGGATTATGCGTATCTTCTCTATCGTACTACTGATCTTATGTGGTACTGTCTTTGTTACAAGTCCTGCTGCTCTTCTTGCAGCATTGACTCCAAATGGATTATCTCAATCCTTCTGGATTGTCGTTATCTTAATCTATTATGTTTTAGCTACACTATTGCCAATCGATAAAATCATTGGTCGCTTCTATCCAATCTTCGGAGCTGTTCTTATCATTATGGCTGTAGGTATCATGTACGGAATTATTTCTGGTGGATATTCAATCCCTGAAATCAACTTCACAGATATGCATCCTACACACTTGCCAGTATGGCCATATATGTTTATCACTGTTGCCTGTGGTGCCATTTCTGGCTTCCACGCAACACAGTCGCCAATGGTCGCAAAATGTATTACATCTGAACGTCAAGGTCGTACTATTTTCTACGGTGCTATGTTGACTGAATCTGTCATCGCTTTGATTTGGGCTGCTGGTGGTCTTGCATTCTATAAAAATACACCTGCATTATTTAATGCTTTAACTAATCTTGGTCAATCTAGCGTTGTTCATCAGATTTCTACAGGTATGCTTGGTGGTGTCGGTGGTATTCTTGCGATTATTGGGGTAGTCGCTTGTCCTATCACTTCTGGTGATACAGCCTTCCGTTCTGCTAGACTTATTCTTTCAGAAATCACTCATTTAAATCAGAAGAGCATGAAGAACAGACTTGTGATCACAATTCCACTTCTTGCAATTGGAGCACTTTTAACTCAGCTTAACTTCGATGTATTATGGCGTTACTTCTCTTGGAGCAACCAGACTTTAGCAATGATTTCTTTATGGGTCAGCACAGCTTACTTATTAAAGAAAAAAGACAACAAGTTCTTATCATTGTTTACAGCCTTGCCAGCTACATTCATGTCAGCTGTCAGCTCGACATACATTCTTATGGCAAAAGAAGGTTTCCAGGTAACACAGTCAATCGCCTATCCAATTGGCGTATGCTTCGCAGCCTGCTGTTTCGTGTTCTATCTTATTCAACTTAAACATTCAAGGGAAAACTAAAAAAGTTCACAATTAGGACATAAATGTTATGTACTCTAAGCTTGTCAATAAAATTGACAGATACAAACATAACATTTCCCTTCCCTTTAACTTATGTTAAAAATGAAAAAGAATCCGATTCCCCTATCGGATTCTTTTTCTTATGCATTAAAAGAAAATTTCACAATCATCTTCAACGATCTTACAGTTTTCAAGTACTCTTGGCATAACTTCTTCAGGTTTAGCACCTTCTTCAAATTCAACCATCATCTTTAATGTCATAAAGTTTACATTAGCATCCTTGACACCTTCAGTCTTCTTAGCTGCCACTTCCATCTTATTGGCACAGTTTGCACAATCCACATCAATCTTATAACGTCTTTTCATTATTATTTCTCCTTTTATTTTAACGATTAAGCATGTATTTAATTGTATACTTAAACAGTACTCCTCAAGTTAGAATCTGTCAATATATTTGATTGAAAAGTTCATAACTTTTGTTAGAATGTATATATTGAAAGGAGCATCCTATGAATAAAGAATTACCACATAATCACGGAGGAAAAAGTATTCAAGTCATCGAACAGATGCCTTCATTAGATGTTGTAGAAGATGTCGCTAATGTCTTTAAACAGTTAGGTGATGCCAGCCGCTTAAGAATCTTCTGGTTCTTATGTCATTGTGAAGAATGTGTCACTAATATTGCGGCCGCCATGAATATGACTTCACCAGCGGTCAGTCATCATCTCCGCTTATTAAAAAGCTCCAACCTGATTGAAAGTCATCGTCATGGAAAAGAGATGTACTATCATGCAACCAATACGGAAATAGCACAATCTCTTCATCACCAGATTGAATCACTTGTTAAGATTACATGTCCAGATGAAAAGTAGGAATCATTTGATTCCTACTTTTTTACTTTGATATATTGTACACCAATACCGCCTACACCCATATGGGCACCAACTACCGCTGGTAGTTCTCTTACGACGACATCGCATTCACCAATTTGACTTATCAAGTAGTCTTTTAGATCATTGGCTTCTTTCTCACATAATACATGTTCAATCGCAAAGGCGTATGTTGAAGCATCTGCACCTTTTTCAATAGCACGATCTATTAAGCTTTTAGCTGCTTTTTTTACAGTTCTTACTTTTGTCAGAGTGTCAATCTTGCCACCTAACTTATAGTTCAGTTCCATAACTGGAACAATTTTTAGCATTCCAGCAAGCAATGCAACTGCAGGGGTGATACGTCCACCTTTCTTTAAATGATCAAGGTTTGGTACCATAATGACTGTTCCTGAATGTTCTACCATATCTTCAAGAACACCCTTGATATAATCTACATCTTTCCCTGCTTCTACAAGTTCTCTTGCCTTATAGACAAGTTCCCTTTGGTTTCTGGCAGTTCCTTTAGAATCAACAAGTGTTATTGGTAATCCAACCATATCACAAGCTACTTTCATTCCATTTAATGTCGAAGAAAGACCAGTTGCAATAGGAATACCGATGATTTCTTCGTAACCATCTTCCTTGATCTTTTCAACAGCCTTTAGCATTTCTCCTGTAGAAGGCTGAGATGTCTGTACAATAAGGTTTTCTTTCTCCATTGTCTTAAATACATCAATACTTGTAACCTCTAATTGATCCAAGTATGTTTTCTGTTTCATCGTAATACAAAGAGGAGCAATATATATCCCTGGATGATCTCCAGTTATTTCTATCTGACATCCACTATCAGCGAGCACTGCAATTTTTTTCATTTTCTTACCTCTCACTTCTTTTTGACAATCTACCGACTATCCTATAATATAAATTTATGAAATCTATAGAAAACATAACACAATATACAACAATCATCAAGAAATCAGAGTTTATTACAACGTTAATTCCATGTAATGAAATTGAACAGGTGGAATCCCTTGTCGCAAAATACTCAAAAAGCGATGCAACTCATAACTGTGTTGCCTATATTGTCAACAATCATGAAAAAGCCAATGACGATGGTGAACCTAGTGGTACAGCTGGATTACCAATGTTAAATGTGCTACAAAGACAGGGATTAGAAAACATCATAGCAATTGTCACACGTTACTTTGGTGGTATTAAGCTAGGGGCTGGTGGCTTAACTAGAGCCTATACCAATAGTGTCGCTGATGCCTTAAAAGAAGCACGCATTGTAGAAAAAGAATGTGTAGCTAAATATCGCATTGATGTAGACTACCATTACAGCAAGAAACTTAGCTACCTTATTCAAGCTAAGAATCTTCCTCTTGTAGATACTATCTACGATGAAAAGGTTCACTACATTCTCTTTTTAAAAGACACATCGTTCATTGATGAAATACAGGAATTAACAGCCAATACTTTCACTTATGAAAAGATTGGTGAAGATTACATCGAAATTGCCTAGTCACTTTCTTAATTGCAAATTAAAGAGTATAATAAAAGCAAGGAGTGATTAAGATGTATGATGTCGCAAAATTATATCAGTTAGTGCTTAACAGAGAAATTGCACTTGCAAAAAATCAGATTCTTGATACACAAAGAATCAAGCATAAGCTTCTAGCCTTCTTGCAGAGTGTCAACACTGTTGGTGAAAAAGCTCATGTCTACACATTCTGGGATCGAGAAATACGTATTGATCATCAGGAAATCCTTGAGAGTTTTATTGAAGGTATTTCGATGATCATGAGTATTGGATATGAGATGCGTATTGATGAAATCAAGACGCATGAAGAAATTCCTTCTTCTATTTCAAAAGATGAACTCATGTTTAAGATCTATGAAGATGTCATTATCTTCAAGAACACATTTGATCCTATTATCTATCAAGATCTTCTAGATGATTATTTCCATCTTGGCTTTATGCTAGGAATTAGCATAGAAGAAATTGTCAACTCATACAAATAACCTTTTGAATAATCAAAAGGTTATTTTTTTCTTTGTATAATTGTTACTTTTTCATTATAGATTGCATTAAGCCACTTGTTGAGCTGTTCTTTCTTTTCATTAGATAATGGTTCTTTTACAGTAATAATAAATACTTTACTCGTCTGTTTCTTGTTATTGACCATCTGTTCCATATTACCTAAAGAAACATTTTCTATTTCTGGATAGATAATCTTTACTTGCTTAGAGACATTCTCTATTGCCCCTATCGCATTGCTTGTAGAACGAGATGAATTTTGTGAATTGATCATAATTCCTGCCATGACAAGACTTGGAATAATCACAATGATAGTATTGCGAATAACTCTCTTCTTTAATTTCTTCCATGCTTCAGGAGAAACATGTCTTACCTGTGGTACTTCTAGAATTAACAAGATCGTCATCGCTGATAAGAAAATAAAGTACGCATTTACAAAGAACAGATACATGGCACTTGCAAGTCTTAGCCAATTTCCTCTTGCTAAAAAGAAACCACAAGTACATAAAGGCGGCATGAGTGCTGTCGCGATAGCGACACCCGGTATGACATTGCTTTTCTCCTTCCTTGTAATGCCAATAATGCCCGCAAGACCACCGCACGATGCAATGAGGACATCATAGATGGATGGAGTCGTTCTAGCAAGAAGCTCCGATGTTTCAGTTGTAATTGGTGATAATCTAAAATAAATTGTAGAGGCTAAAATACTAAGTGTAACCTGGAACATAAGACCAATCACTGATTTTCTAAACAGATGAAAATCAGCTGTAGCAGCTCCATAGGCCATAGCGTGAATACTGCCCATAAGCGGACTGATAAGCATAGCTCCAATAATAACTGCGGTGGAATTCATATTGAGCCCAATTGATGCAACAAGCATCGCTAAAATAAGAATGCTCATATTGCTGCCGGTTACCTGTCCATCATCGACCAGTCTTGTTTTAATCGTATCGTGTGAAGCTGTATCGTTTCTAAGAGAGAACGCTTCACGTATTATTTCTTTAATCTTCATATTGCTATTATACATGATTTATTCAAGTAAATTAACTATAAAAATAGAAACCGAAAAACGGTTTCTATTTTAAGGTTCTATAAATATCTTTTAAAAACTTTGTTGCTAAAGGCAACGGAGAAGGATCATTGATGGCAATAGCAAGCTGATTATCTTCAAAAGAAAGCTTTGCTTTTTTAAATAATGAATTAGAAAGACTAAAGAGATGGACACCATCCGCTTGTCTTGTATAGTCTTTTGTAAATGTGATAACCAGTCCTTTTGCTCCTTCATCTACATTTTCAATAATTGGATGATAGCAAAGGATTTCGAATCTTCTTTTTTCTACGATATTGCATATTTCTCTTGGTAATTCTCCATAGAGATCCTTTAAGGCTGCTTCTACTTCATCAAGTTCTTTCATGCTGTTAGCACGATATATTCTTTGATAAAGCTCAAGTTTTTCCATATCGCTTTCTACATAGTTTTCTGGGATATAGCCATCTACTTTTACATTGGTAGTAGGCACATCTTCTTTTTCCTTTTTCCCTTGCTTTTCATCAATGGCTTCCTGAAGTATTTTCATATACATATCAAAGCCGACACTATCGATAAATCCGGCCTGTTCTCCACCTAGAATATCTCCCGATCCTCTGATAGAAAGATCTCTCATCGCAATCTTGTAGCCACTGCCTAAGGCTGTGAATTCTTTAATGGCCTTTAGACGTTTTGCGCCTTCTTCAGTCAGATTCTTGTTTTTACGGTAGAACAGGTAAGCGTAGGCAATACGGCTGCTTCGTCCTACTCGTCCTTTAATCTGATAGAGCTGTGCTAAGCCAAAGTGATCGGCATTTTCAATGATAATCGTATTGGCATTAGGAATATCGATTCCTGTTTCTACGATGATTGTACAGACAAGAATGTCGTATTCATGATTGACAAAGTCTTCCATGATACGTTCAAGATGATCCTTATCCATTCTTCCATGTCCAATCGCAATACGGGCATTTGGTACTAGCTGCTGGATACGTGAAGCAAAGGATTCAATAGTTTCTGTTTTATTGTAGAGGTAGAACACCTGTCCTCCTCTTGCTAATTCTCTTTCAATGACCTGTTTTATTAATGGTACATTACGTTCACTGACATAAGTCTGTACTGGCAGACGGTTACGTGGTGGCGTTTCTATCTGAGATAGTCCTCTAATGCCCATAAGTGACATCTGCAGTGTTCTTGGAATTGGTGTTGCTGTTAATGTCAATACATCTATCGTTTTACGATATTCCTTGATCTTTTCTTTTTGTCTTACACCAAATCGCTGTTCTTCATCGATACATAAAAGTCCTAAATCTTTAAACTGTACATCTTTTGAAAGAATACGATGTGTTCCTACAAGAAGATCTATCTTTCCTTCTTTTAAATCAGCAAGTATTTCTTTTTTCTGTTTTGTAGTTGTAAAACGGTTCAATAAGGCAATACGTACACCAAAGTTTTCAAATCTCTTTGTCATTGTACGATAATGCTGAGAAGAAAGAATGGTTGTAGGACATAGAAAAGCACACTGCTTATTAGAAAGAATGGCCTTGAAACAAGCACGAAGTGCAACTTCTGTTTTCCCAAATCCAACATCTCCACAAAGAAGACGGTCCATTGGTCTTGCCAATTCCATATCAGCCTTGATTTCATCAACTGCCTTCTTCTGGTCAGGTGTTAATTCGTAGCCAAAGGCATTCTCAAATTCTATCTGCATTTCACTATCTGGCTCAAAGGCAAATCCTGGCTGTTTCATTCTTTCCGCATACAAGGCGATAAGATCATCCGCTAAGCCATCCACCTTAGCTCTGACGCGTGCTTTTTCTTTCTGCCATTTTGTAGAATTCAAGGCATGAACTTGTGGTATCTTGCCATCTCTTGAAGCGTATTTACGAATAAGCTTGAAGTTTTCTACTGGTACATAAAGAATATCATTTCCTTTATAGGCAATATAAAGGAAGTCCTTGTGTACACCTTTAACGACCAGTGTCTTAATGCCCATATATTGTCCAATACCGTTGGTATCATGAACAACATAGTCTCCAATATTTAATTCATTGTAGTCATGGAGTACCTTAGCATCCTTGTATTTTACATAGCCTTTCTTTTTAGATGCTACATGGAAAAGTTCTCTTGCTGTAAGAAGGACAACACGTTCATCAACGAATTCTAAGCCTCTGTTTAATTGTCCCTGATAAAGGTTGATGCCATCGTAGATGCTATCTTCACTTCCTACTACAGTATAGGAAAGCTGATGTTCTTCTAAGAATCTCAGCATGCTGTTGACTTGTGTTTTTTCATTAAGACATATTAACACCTTATCAAAAGTAAGATAATCTTTAAGCTGATTAATAAATACTTTATCATTAATCATCTCTATCTGTGCTGGTCTTGTTCTAAATTCTACCTGATCATCTTTATTTTTAAAGGCAATAAAATCAATATCTCGATGCTTAAGTAGTGTTGAAGGATTATGCGTCAATACTAATCCCTTCAGCATCTCTCCTACTTCCTGCATTTCATGGAAATAATAGAAATTCTCTTCACTGTATCTTTGATATGACTTTGATATATTCAAATAAGATGCCGTAATGATTTCTGCATTATCAGCATAATCCAATATAGAAGATGTTTCACTAAATAATGATAGATACTGATAAATACGCGGATTATAGTCTTCACTTCGTAATGCTTCTTTATCTAAGAAAAGATGTTCTTCAAGGTTCTCTTCTGCTTCTTCTTGAAGACTCATTTTCTCATGAAGTTCATCCATCTTCTTGATGACTTCTTCTACTTCTTCTTTATTAAATAACATATCAGTAGCTGGATAGATTTCTACTTCCTTCACTGACTGTGTTCTTCTTTGACTGTCTTTATCATAGAAAGAAATGGATTCTATTTCATCATCAAAGAATTCAATACGAATTGGATCTTCATATTGAATACTGTAAACATCAATGACACCGCCTCGTCTTGAAACATAAAAAGGACTGTCAACACGTTGAGATGTGTGATAGCCAATATGTATAAGTTTCTTTCTTAACTCCTGTGGGTCAATGATTTCTCCTACTTTTAGTGTCATCAGTGATTGATCAAACAATGTCACTGGTGTAATAAATCTGCTTAAAGAATGCATATGACATATACAGACACATGGTTCTTTTCTTAGCATTGCCATAGCGTTTAATCTTTCACCTACAAGTTCATAAGAATAGGCAACAGATTCTATTCGCAATGATTCATCGCTTGGAAAGTAGCACACCGACGAGAGCAGTTCACTTAATTCACGATAGAGCTCTAATGCCTGATACTGATTTTCTTTTACGATAATCATTGTTTTTTTCTTAAGCAGAAAAGCACTAGCAATGAGGTAGGCCTCATCACTAGCTTCATTTGTAACGATTTCTCCCTTACCTTTGATCATCATCTTTAAGGCAGGATTGTTTTTCAATAAATTAAGTATTTTCTTCATTGTGTTCCTCTAGTTAAATGTATTCATCGCTTTATTGAAATCATCATTGTCAATATAACACATAATAGCATCTACACATGTCTTGATTCCTTCTTGAATAACTGGATATTCAGCAGGACCAAAATGTCCAAGAACATAATTCACTACATCACAGTGTGGAATCTTGCCGATTCCAAATCTGATTCTCTTGAAGTCCTGTCCACCTACATGAGATATAATGCTCTTCATGCCATTATGTCCACCAGCGCTTCCTTTTTCACGTAATCTAAGTTTTCCTACTGGCATATCCATATCATCATAGATGACAAGAATATCTTCCTTATCAATCTTGAAGTATTTCATAATAGCACCTACAGACATACCTGAATTATTCATGTATGTCTGTGGCTTAAGAAGAACAATGTCTTCTCCCTTATATTTAAATTTAGTATACAGTCCTTCAAATTTCTTTGTTCCAATCTCCTGATTGAAATGTTCTGCCAAGGCATCAATACACATAAAGCCAGTATTGTGTCTTGTGTTGTCATATTTTTTCCCTGGGTTTCCTAATCCAATAATTAACTTCATCTTATCTCCTATCTTGCTGCTATGACGAAAGAGCATGGGGCAACGTTCATATAGCCGTTCTGTATTTCTTCATGATCAGCTTTTTGTAATATCTTAAAACTATCTTCGATAGAGATGCCAATGTTATCCAATGAAGGGTTAACATAGATTCTAAATTCATGATAGCTTCCCTCATCCTGAGTAAGGATATATTCTATCATACGATGGTTGATATTGTTAATAGAAATATGATTTCTCATGTCTTCAAAATCATAATATCTAAAACATTTATTTTCTTTTCTTAAGCGAATAAGATCTTTTACAAGATGAACAGTCTTCATGTTCTGATCTCTTCTTCCCCAGTCAAACTGATTGACTTCGTCTCCAGCATTATAGGAGTTGGCATTGCCTTTCTTAGTATCATAGAATTCTTCTCCTGCATGCAAGAATGGAACACCTTGCGAAAGCAATGTCATAACGAGTGCAAGATCACATCTTCTTCGAATATAATCTTCTCCTTCGTCTCTATTGCAGACCACAAATTTATCATACACAGTAGCATTATCATGGCATTCTACATAATTGATGCTCTGTTCAATACTTGAGAATTTATTGTAGTCACACATCGCAAAAATCGCTTCATTGGTTTTATATGTATCACCAGATGTATATCCCTTGATTTCCATCTGATTATTACCACGCATAGTGTCTCTGAAGAAATCATTAAAGAATCCAACCTGAGGCATTTTTCCATTGTTTTCAATAATCGCTTTTTCTTCAATTGGCAATGTCCCCATGTTCCATCCCTCACCATAAAGCATAAATGATGGATCAATAGAGCGTCCCTGTTCTTCTATCGCATTGACTGTCTCTACATCAAGAATTCCCATAAGGTCCATACGATAGCCATCTACACCATAGAGTGTCTGCCATCTCTTGCACATATCAAGAATGTACTTACGACACATCTTAGCAGTGGAATTCATATCGTTGCCACACCATGTCCCGTTAGTTAAGTATCCATTTTCATCTGTTCTAAAGAAATAATGTGGAACTGTTTTTGCAAGAGCATTGTCGAAGATATCGTGCATGTGGTTATAGACAACATCAGGAATAACTCTCATACCATGTTTATGAATGGCATCAATCATATCACGACATTCCTGAATACGGCGGTATCCATCATTAGGAATTGTGACATAACTTCCTTCTGTTACATTGTATTGAGCTGGGTCATATCCCCAGTTATAGAGTTCATATGGATGATCTTCATCGACTGTCGCATAATCGTTAATTGGCATTAACTGAATATGTGTTACACCTAGATCTTCTAGATAATCCACACCACTCTTCTCATTCATCATTGTTTTATTGCCCTCTTCTGCGAAAGCAAGGAACTTCCCTTTATGTCTTAAGTTCCCATAGCTATCAACTGAGAAGTTTCTAACATGAAGTTCGTAGATGACAG
Source organism: Kandleria sp. (assembly GCF_017934775.1). Lineage (NCBI taxonomy): Bacteria > Bacillati > Bacillota > Erysipelotrichia > Erysipelotrichales > Coprobacillaceae > Kandleria > Kandleria sp. The sequence goes on from NZ_JAGBIX010000033.1 coordinate 18,956, forward strand.
CATCTGTCTTATGTTCTAATGGTGGTAGATCATAAGTTTTCTTTCTGATTTTATTTAAATCAACAATAATTGATGAACGTTGATTTGAAGTTGATGCATAAGCATACGGATCACATGATTCAATGACTTGATCATTATTTCCAATGAAATAAGTATATTCATAATTTTCAAGATCCTTAAATATACGTAAGGCAAAGACACCTTTATCTAATCTTTTCATTTCATAGAGTTTAATGTCATCATAATGTTTCAACTTAACAATAACACTTGTCGCTGTAGGGGCCCATACCTTAAAGCTTGTCGCATATGGTGTATAGGCTGGACCAAGGTCATCTCCATCATAGTAGAAATGATCATCAAACTCTTTACATAATGGTAGGCGAGAAAAATCAAGAAAACAGGTTAAGCCGTAGGCGTCAGATACACGGTAGCTCTTCCCTATCTTAAATGACGTATGGAAAAGATATGTGTTGTATCCATCTTCTTCACCGGCTGTATCCCCATGAAGGAGTTCATGTTCACTTGTTTCTAGATCCTTAAGATAAAATTTACTAGAAATACCATTATAGTAGTTCTTTGAAAGGTAAACCTTAATCGTATCAAAGGATATGGCATACGCATACATTCTTGCAGACTCCTGCTGCATATCAAAACACCCCTTTTCTATATTTCACATTCTATCACAAAGAGCTAAAAAAATCGTTATTATCACTTATTATTTTTATATATAAAGAAACCATAGAGCAAAATCTCTATGGTTTCTGATTATTCTTCTAGGAATGAAGAGAGAACGCTATCGACAAGTTCCCAATCTTCATCGCTTTCGCAAGGATGAAATACACCTTCTTCATCAGTGTCATCCTGATACATTGCATAATATGAGATATTTCCTTCATCATCTTCCTTGTAATCTGTATAGATTGTATAATGACGCGTATTATCTAAATTATCGAATGTATAAACGATAAAGTAGTTTTGTTCTTGTCCATCTTCGTCCTGCAATGTGATTTTTAAATCATTATCCATCTTAATGCTTTACCTTTTCTAGATGCCAGATATCTCTTACATATTCTTCAATTGTACGATCACTTGAGAAGTAACCTGCTTCGGCAATATTCTTCAAGCACATTGCTGACCATTTCTGGCGCTGCTGATAAAGATCATTGATCTTTTCTTGTGCCTGACGATAAGCTTCAAAGTCTGCCAATAAGAAATATTCATCATTCTTTGACATTAATTCATCAAAAATAATCTTGAATTCTTCTCTTGAAGGATGGAAAGTACCATCTGTTAAGCTATCGACAACTTTCTTGATCTTTGGATTATTGTTGTAGTAATTCCATGCAGAATATGAATGAGAAGCTTTTAATGCTTCAACTTCATGATCCCTTAATCCAAAGATAACAACATTATCTTCACCTACACGTTCTGCAATTTCTACATTGGCACCATCTAATGTACCTAATGTAACTGCACCGTTAAGCATGAATTTCATATTACCAGTACCGCTGGCTTCCTTACCAGCTGTAGAAATCTGTTCTGAAACATCAGCTGCTGGCATAATCTTTTCTGCTAATGTTACACCATAGTTTTCAAGGAAGACTACTTTTAAGAACTGATTAGTTTCTGGATCATTGTTGACTTTATCTGCGACACTGTTGATAAGCTTGATAACCTTCTTTGCAAAATAGTAAGAAGGAGCAGCTTTCGCACCGAAGATAAATGTACGTGGATAGATTCTAAAGTTTGGATTCTGTTTCATTTCCTGATATAGGTAAATGATATGCATGACATTAAGAAGCTGTCTCTTATACGCATGCAGTCTCTTTACCTGAATATCGAAAATAGAATTAACATCTACATCAATATCATTGTGTTCTTTGATATAATCCGCAAGAACCTGTTTTCTCTTCTGTTTTACATTGTAGAATTTAGCCTGAACGATAGAATCGTTGACATATTTATTAAGACAAGTTAACTGATCTGGTTCTTTGATCCATTCATCACCGATTGTCTCTTTTAATAATGCTGTTAACTCAGGGTTGCTGTAAGCAAGCCATCTACGATGTGTAACACCATTTGTCTTATTGTTGAACTTACCAGGATATAAATCATTAAATTCCTTCATTTCTCTTGTCATAAGGATTTCAGAATGTAATCCTGCTACCCCATTGACTGAGAATGAACCAGCAATTGCTAAGTGTGCCATATGTACCTGGCCGTTCTTGATAATTCTGACTTTATTTAAAATTTCTTCATTGCCATCAGTTTCCTGTTTTACAAAACCGACAAAACGACGATCGATTTCTTCGATGATCTGGTAAACTCTTGGAAGAAGATCTCTCATCATATCAACTGGCCATTTTTCCAATGCTTCAGCTAAGATTGTATGGTTTGTGTAAGCACAAGAATGCTTAACAATTTCCCATGCATCATCCCATTCATAATCATATTCATCTAATAGAATACGCATTAATTCAGGAATAACTAATACTGGATGTGTATCATTTAACTGAATGACATTCTTTTCATGGAAGTTAGAAAGATCCTTGTAGACTCTTAAATGAGCACGAACAATAGAATTTAATCCGGCAGCCACGAAGAAGTACTGCTGTTTTAATCTTAAGATCTTACCTGCAAGTGTTGAATCATCAGGATAAAGTGTCTGACAGATCATATTAACTTCATTTGCATACTGCTGGAAGTCCTTGTTTACAGGAATATTTTCAGAAGGTTCAGCCTTCCATAATCTTAATGTATTAGTAATTACTGTATCATTACCAACAACTGGTACATCATATGGTATTGCTCTTACAGATTCAGCTTCCACATGTTCCCATTTACCTTTCTTATCATTCCAGATGACTTTACCCCAGAACTTGATTTCACAGGCGTGTTTTGGCTTACGCACTTCCCATTTATATCCTAACTGTAGCCACTGGTCAGGTACTTCTACCTGATAGCCATCTTCGATTTTCTGCTTGAAGAACCCATAGTCATAACGAATAGTCTGCCCGAATGCAGGATAAGAAAGTGAAGCTAGAGAATCGATAAAGCAAGCAGCTAATCGACCTAAACCACCGTTTCCTAAACCGGCATCTGCTTCTAATTCTTCAAGTTCGTGAATATTAATATCAAATTCAGCTAACCCCTCTTTAGCAATATCATAGATACCCAGGTTCATCATATTGTTAACTAGAAGACGTCCAATAAGGAATTCCATCGAGAAGTAATGAAGCTGTTTCATAGACTTCTGCTGAACGGCCATCTTAGTCATTGCCCAGTTCACTGAAGCATAATCTCTAACCATGCTTTCTAGAACCATGAATTTCTCTGTAATATGTGACTCTTCGACAGTACGTCCATAAGCTTCAATAATACGTTTCGAGAATTCATATTTAAATTCTTCTTTAGTTTTAAACATTTTTTGTCCCCCTTAGAACAAAGACAACTATTTTTTAGCTGTCTTTGTTGTCTTAGATTTCTTTACTGGCTTCTTTGTAGTCTTGCGTGCTGTTTTCTTCTTTTCAGCAGGTTTTCTATATTCAAAGACTGATGCACTAAATGGTGCAAGTTTCACTGTAATATAGTTTTCCTCATTCTTGCATTGCCCCTTCTTAGAGCGAATAGCTCTAGGATTGGTCATATTGCTGCCAGTATAGACATCCTGATCAGTATTCAGGATTTCCTTGTAGCTTCCACTAAATGGTACTGGTACCTGATATGCATCATGTGAGTTACCAATAAAGTTAGCGACTACAAGAATGCAATTGCCTTCTTTGTCTGTTCTTGTATAGGCAAAGACGGATTGTGCATTATCATCTACAACCATCCACTTGAAGCCATCGTATTCATAATCTGACTCCCATAATGCAGAATGGTCTTTGTAAAGCATATTTAAATCCTTAAAGAACGTATGGAAAGAATCATGCTGAGGGAATTTCAAGATTTCCCATCCTAAAGCTTTCTTTTCATCCCATTCTTTGTATTCCGCAAGTTCATTACCCATGAAGTTAAGTTTCTTTCCTGGATGAGTCATCATGTAAACATAAAGAGCCTTAACCTGAGCGAACTTCTGATCATTGTTACCCCACATCTTATCAAGAATTGTTCCTTTAGAATGAACAACTTCATCATGAGAGAAAGGTAAAATGAATTTTTCTGTATAGAAATACATCATTGAGAATGTCAATAAGTTATGATCATACTGTCTATAGACAGGATCTTCCTTAAAGTATCTTAAGGTATCATTCATCCAGCCCATATCCCACTTATAATCGAAACCTACTCCGCCTTCGCTAGCTGGCTTAGTTACAAATGGATAATCAGTACTATCTTCTGCAATCATCATGACAGATGGATGTGCTTCATTGATTTTAGTATTCATTCTCTTTAAGAATTCAATAGCACCATCGTTTTCACCTATGAATTTATTGCCTTTCCAATATAGCATATTAGAAACAGCATCAAATCTAATACCGTCCATGTGGTAAACATCAATCCAGAAGTTGACCGCACTCATCAAGAATGAACGCACTTCATCCTTACCGGCATCAAAGTAAACTGAATCCCATTCAGAATAACGACGATTGACATCCGCATATTCATAAACGAATCCTTCATCAAACTGAACAAGACCATGCGCATCTTTTACGAAGTGCGCAAGAACCATATCCATGATGACACCAAGTCCAGCTTTATGGCACTCATCCACAAACTTCATTAACTGTTTTGGATTACCATAGCGGCTTGTAGCACTAAAGTATCCTGTAGCCTGATAGCCCCATGATCCATCAAATGGGAATTCATTAAGTGGCATCAACTCTAAATGTGTAAATCCATTTTCTACTGCATAAGGAATGATCATATCAATAAGTTCTTCATAAGAATAGAATTCACCATCTTCTGTATCAGTAAATTCCTTCTTTAATTTCCATGAGCCAAGATTGACTTCATAGATATTAAGTTTCTTATCAAAGTTCTTTGTACGACTTTTTAGCCATTTCTGATCTTTCCATTTATAATTATCAATATCGATGAACTTAGAAGCCGTACCCGGTCTCATTTCACTGAAGAATGCATATGGATCTGCTTTATCAAAAACATTTCCACTCTGTCCTTCAATACGATATTTATACATCTGGAATGCTTTTACATTAGGAATCCATTTTGTCCAGATTCCACCATCATAATAGCGTTCCATATAATCATTAGATCCGTTCCAGCCGTTAAATTCACCAACGACCTGAACGCTTCTTGCGTTAGGAGCAAAGACAGTAAATCTAACCCCTTCAACGCCATCCACAATTTCCTTGTGAGCTCCAAATAACTTATAAGATTCTAGGCAGTTGCCTTCATGAAACAATTCAATTAAGAAATCATCTAACATACTCATTTCCTCCATTACTATATATTATACATGAAAGGGCTTTAAAATCCATTAAAATAGAGCTCTTTAAAGAATTTAAAGGACTATTTTATGACGAGCTCATTAATATTTTTTAACATTAGAGTGATTGTGCCGTCTTCATTTTTTACTTTTTCATAATTCGTTCCAGAAACATAGTCTTCGACATTCATCTTGACTTCTACTTCTGTGTCTGTTGTCAACTTACATGTTTCAAGACTTTTTCCTGAAGGCATGCTTTTCATGACATCATCTTCACCAACGCCAAGATCTTTCATCATGACATCAGCTTCTTCACTAGCCTGATAGTCTTTTTCAAGGACCTTCTTGACAATTTCTATCGGCTTAATGACTTCATCATTCATCAGCTTCTCATTCATGATTCTTTTCATGACCGGAAGCCCTTCTGTCTTATTGACATGATAGATATCATCTAGCTTATTAACGACTTTCTTCATCGTATTAAACTTTTGTCTATCAGTCAGCTTCTCTTCACCTTTGATCCATTCTTTATTAAGATAAGTCTGAAGCTTTCCATCAATAGAGTATTTCTTTTCAATAAGAGAGATTGTTTTCTTATCGACATTGATGACGATTGCTTCATCAACGGGTGACCCCTGTGTAGGCATAATCTGACGTCTTGTCAATCTTACGTTACCTTCTTCAATAACAGTCATTGGCACATACTTATAGTTGAGTTTAAGACACGCAATTACATGTTCACCATCCTGATAGCAATCCACGTAGAGCATATTGGCATTAGGCATGGCCTGGATCATTGTGCCAAGCTTAAAGAAATGTTCAGTAATTTCTTTTGCCTGATGAAGAAACTCTTCATCGCTTTCTACCATCTTATCTCCTCTTAAGATCATTTCATGAAGCGATGGTACAGTTAGCTCCTTAAGCTGATTGCTGTAGAGAGCCTTCTCAATTTTCTTATGATAATAATCTCTAGTTGTATCATTGATTGGCGCAAACTCTTCACTTAAATGAATAGTATTGTGTTCAAAATCAAGCATGTGCATAAGCACTTTATTGATAATAATAGTATTTTGCATGTTTAATCTCCTTTGTTTATTATATAGATATTTATTTCAAAAACCATACGGTTTTAAAATATGAAAACAGGCCTATTCCTGGCCTGTATTCTCACTTGTAGATTCAGTTCGTTCAAAGACATTCTTACTGATGTTGATATCCTCAAGAGCATCCTTGAATACAGCGATAGATACGGTCTTTTTGACACCATTTCTAAGATATGTGACTTCCGAGTTTGTTTCATCAGTCATATAGTATGGCACCCTGCGATAAGCTAATCTCGCATTATCGATAAGCGTATAAGACTGGTTGGTCTTATTATCAGTCACTTGTACAAGATCTCCGCTTAGAACTAACGTATAAGCAACCTTCGTTGCTTCTACCTTGCCAATCATATCCTTTGACTTTGGACCGACAAGCTTTAAATACTTAGAAAAAGACTGCGTTTTTCCAATGTAATAGCCAAGTACTTTTTCATTCTTTTTAATGGTGAATGTGGCACGTTTATAGGAAGAATCACTTTTTTTACCTACGGATTTATAATAGTGGGCCGCCAGGTCCACATCCTCTTTTAGCACTTCATAGCTGAGGGATTTCTTTTCCACCTGATGATTTTTCACAGTTGTTTTTGGTAGATGATAATAGCCTGTCAAAAAGACAGATACCATCGAGATTGTCAAAAACAACATAGCAGGTCCTCTTTGAAGTCTTCTCATATGTTCACATCCTTCCGGTCACATTCTAACATTTTCAAATGCCATACAGCAACTGTAAATTTTATTCAAAATATGATAAAATATTCGATATAAAAGGGAAGTGAAGCTATGGACAAAAATAAACTTAATCCAAAAAAAGATAAAAATCTATTTTATATTATGTACGCTATCATATTTGCGTATGTAATCTTCAATATTCCAACTGTCTATTCATGGCTCATTAATATCTTAAGATTGGCAACACCATTCTATATTGCGATTGTCATTGCTTTTATCTTAAATATTCCAATGAGAAACATTGAAAACTTTTATCGTAAGCTCAGCAAGGACTCTAAGAAGATGAAGTTAAGCAAAGATGCTCTTCGTGCTCTTTCTGTAGCTTCTACATTAGCTATCATTTTCTTTATTGTCTTCCTTTTTTCAACTTTTATTATTCCTCGAATAGGACAAAGTATCTTAATGATCTTTAGCAACCTAGATAACTACGCTGTTCGTTTTTCAGCATGGGTTACTGATTTAAGTCATAGCTTAAAAATCAATTACACCTTAACAACAAAGGATGTTAAAGACTTCTATAATTCCATCAACTTAAATACATTACTACAGACATTAGGAAATATCTTTGGTACATCTGAACACAGTGGTGATATCTCTTATTTTGTCAATTCCATTGGAGGAACTGCCATTACAGTCATCACTTCGTTCTTTATGGCCATCTATATTCTTTCTAATAAAGAAAAACATACGACCCAGTTCCGTAAGATTCTTGTATATCTTATCAACGAAGATCATGCTGTTCGTGTTCTTCAGGTCTGTGATGAAGCTAATCATTATTTCAACAGTTTCATTACCGGAGCAGTCACTGAAGCAGCTGTGTTCATGACATTGATCTATATCATCATGAGAATATTCAGTTTGCCATTCCCAGAACTTATTGCAATCTGTGGCTTTATGTTCTCATTTATACCAATGTTTGGTTCATTCTTAACCTTACTTATTGGTACCATTCTTGTCTCCGCTGCCGCTAGCAGCAAGCTGCTGTTATTTGTGATTTTGTTTATTAGTGTTCAACAATTTGAAGGAAACTTCATCTATCCACGTATTGTCGGCAGCAAGGTTGGTATTGGTGGATTGTTTGTCCTACTGGGCATTACGATTTTCGGTAAGCTATTTGGCTTTGTAGGCGTCTTAATTGGTGTACCACTTACTGCACTTATTTATGCATTACTTACTCGTATCATCAATTTTCACCTTTATCAGAAGCATCTGCATGTCACATCCGAGCGTATTACGCGTATAGATGATGATGGCAATGATATAGAAACACTTTATTAGCCAGTTTATCTGGCTTTTTTCATTATGAGTAAATCAATTGCACATTCTTTATCAATTTGTTATAGTAAGAAAAATATGAAAGGAGTCTTCTATGAAACATTTATTTAAGATCACAGATCATCCCCTTTTTTTATTTATTTTTGTTTTCTTCTTTTGTCTTTATGTATCATCTTCAATTAAATTGTCTTTAAGTATTTCTACATGTGTTCTTGCATTTGAATACTTGATCAATTATCTTCTAGATCATGCAATTGATAGAAAACATATTAAAAAAAATACGCAATCAAATTAACATATTAAAAAAGATCTCTAATCCAACGATTAGAGATCTTTTCTATTAGAATGATTTTTTAGCATTAGCCATGAACTGTTCAAATTCTTCATCAGTTGCAAGAACTGAATGAGTATCTGTAATCTTATGTTCATACCCTGCTTCATAGTCTAATCCACTTGTCGCATAATCATAAGTGAAAGACTTTCTTGTCTTTTCAATCTTTGGATTAGGATGTGGAATAGCAGATAGTAAAGATTTTGTGTATGGGTGAAGTGGATTGTTGAAGATTTCTTCAGCTGTTCCTGTTTCAACCATATGTCCTAAATGCAATACACCAATTCTATCTGAAATGTATTTAACCATTGATAAGTCATGAGCGATGAATAGATAAGCTGCTCCAGTTTCTTTCTGCATCTTTTTCATCAAGTTAACAACCTGAGCCTGAATAGATACATCTAGGGCAGAAATAGCTTCATCCGCAATGATTAGATCAGGTTCCATAATTAATGCTCTAGCGATACCAATACGCTGTCTCTGACCACCTGAGAACTGATGTGGATAACGGTTTGCATGTTCTCTAGATAATCCAACCATTTCAAGCATCTTATAGACTTTTTCATTTCTTTCTTCAATTGAACTGTAGGCATGATGAATATCTAGCCCCTGTGCAATGATGTCGATAACTTTCTTTCTTGGGTTAAGACAAGCCATTGGATCCTGGAAAATCATAGCCATCTTAGTACGTAATGTCTTCAAGGCCTTATTGCTCATTTTTCCAGAGATATCTTCTCCTTCAAAAATGATTTTTCCTTGAGTTGGCTGATATAGACGAATAATAGAACGTCCTGTAGTAGATTTACCTGAACCAGATTCACCTACTAGACCATAAGTTTCTCCAGCCTTGATGTCAAAAGAGATTCCATCAACTGCCTTAACAGTCTGCTTACGTGAAACTCTAAAGTGCTGCTTAAGGTCTTTGACTTCAAGGATAGTATCTCCCTTATGCATTGATGGCACCTTCTTTCTTCATTTTATTAATACGTTTCTTTAAAGACTCTGGCATTTCTACATGAGGAGCTTTTGGATGCATTAACCATGAAGCTACTTCATGTGTATTAGAGCCTTCTACTTTAAACATTGGAGGATCTAATCTCTTATCAATATTTAAGGCATATAAGTTACGAGGTGCAAAAGCATCCCCAACGATTTCCTGAGTTAAGTTTGGTGGTGAACCTGGAATTGTATAAAGTTCATCATCATCTGTATCAAGATCAGGCATAGCTGATAATAGACCCCAAGTATATGGATGTCTTGGATCATAGAAGATTTCATCAATTAAACCTTTTTCTACAATCTTACCGGCATACATAACGTTAACGAAATCAGCTACCTTAGCAACTACACCAAGGTCATGTGTGATATAGATAACTGAGATGCCTTTCTTCTTCTGGATGTCCTGAATTAATTCAAGAATCTTAGCCTGGATAGTAACATCCAAAGCTGTAGTTGGTTCATCACAGATTAATACATAAGGATCACAAGAAAGTGCGATAGCGATAACGACACGCTGTCTCATACCACCAGAAAGCTGATGAGGATAGTTCTTCATTCTTGCTTCTGGATCAGTGATTCCTACTTCTTCAAGAAGCTTAACAGCTTTCTTGAATGCTTCTTCCTTAGAAGTACCATAATGATACATCATAGGTTCCATGATCTGTTTACCAATTGTCATAGTAGGGTTCAATGAAGTCATTGGATCCTGGAAAACCATGGCAATCTTACGACCACGAATTTCAGTCTGAATTTCTTTTTCAGACATTTTTACAATATCTTCAGTGATTTTTTCACCAGTCTTTTCATCGTGCCAAGTATAGTTGATAGAACCTGAATCAATTGATCCGTTCTTTGCAAGAATACCCATGATTGCTTTTGTAGTTACAGATTTACCTGAACCTGATTCCCCAACAATCGCAATTGTTTCACCTTTATATAAATCAAGGTTGACACCACGAATTGCCTTAACATTCTTATTTCCTGTCTTAAAGGAGATATTAAGGTCTCTAATTTCTAAAATCTTTTCTCTTTGACTCATTATTACATCTCCTTCATAGTAGGATCTAATGCATCTCTTAATCCATCACCAAATAAGTTGAAGCTTAACATCAATACAGCCATTACAATAGCTGGAATAACCATTGCATGTGGATGTACCTGGAACAATGAGAAACCATCATTGATCAATGTACCAAGAGAAGCCAATGGCTTAGTTAAACCTAAACCAACAAATGCAAGATATGCTTCATAGAAGATCGCATTTGGAATAGTCATCATTGACATGATGATAAGCTGACCAAAGATATTAGGTAAGATTTCTTTAAATAAGATAAATATATTGCCTGCACCTAATGTACGAGAAGCCAATACGAATTCATCTTCCTTAACCTTTAGTACCTGTGCACGTGTGATACGTGACATAGGAATCCATTCCGTAAAGATCAACGCAACGATAACTGTTGTAAGTGAAGCTTTCATTACTGTTAACAAAATAATTAATACAACTAAAGTTGGAATTGAGTTAATAATTTCCTGAATTCTCTGAAGTACAGAATCAACCATACCACCGAAGTATCCAGAAATCATACCGTAAGTAATACCGATCAATACATCGATAACAACGGCTACAACCGCAATAATAAGCGAATAACGTGTACCCTGCCAAGTACGTACCCATAAATCACGGCCAAGGTAATCTGTACCAAAGAAGTGAACAGAGCTTGGAGCCTGATTGGCAATAGCAGTATTTTCAGCATTAACGCCCCATCTAGATACCATTGGGACAATAATAGCTAATAATGTAATAAGTACAATTAAGCAGATACCAATAACGGCACCCTTGTTTTCCATAAATCGATCAAGAATATCTTTCCACTGTGGCTTAGAAGGTGCAACTTCATCAATCATGATATTCTGTTTATCACCGATGAGCTCAAAATCATCAGGTAAGAATTTATAATCTTCCATTGATTAGTTATCCCCCTTTCCAAGTCTAATTCTTGGATCAATTAATCCATATGAAATATCAATAATAAGCATCATGATAATGTACATGAATGCATATAAGAATGAACATGCCATAACAATATTGTAGTCATTTGCCTGAATAGACTGGATCAATAATGTACCTAAACCAGGTGCGACACAGATCTGTTCTACAACCATAGTACCTGTCATTAAGTTAACAAGGATAGGACCTAAGATAGTAATAACTGGAATCAATGCATTTCTTAATGCATGCTTAAAGATTAAAGTACGACGATCAAGCCCTTTTGCCTGTGCTAATGTCATATATTCACTACCTAATACCGAAATCATCTCAGTACGAGTGAAACGTGCCACGTTGGCAATAACTGACATTGATAATGCGAGTACCGGAAGAATCGATGACGAAATCGGAGAGTCTTCCATAAACATAACTGGTGCCCATTCTAGATTTACACCAAAGATAATAACTAACAATAATGCAAATACAAACGATGGAATAGACACACCCAATACAGAGATCACTGTTGCAATGTTGTCCCAAATCTTATTACGATTCAAGGCCGCAACAATTCCTAAAAGCATCCCTATAATTGTCCCAAAAATAGTAGCTGAAATACCATATAAGAATGAAAGCTTCGCTCTTTGCATAACGAGCTCAGAAACATTCTGATCCTTATAAAGTACATACGATACACCAAAATCACCTTTTAACATATTCTTGAGATAATTAAAAAACTGTACAGGGATTGGTTTATCCAATCCATATTTTGCTTCAATAACTTTTAACTGTTCAGGAGATAACTTCTCAGAATTAAATGGAGTCCCTGGCATAAATCTTGTCATCAAGAACAAGACTGTCAGTATAACGAAAAGAGTAACAACTGAGATAAGAAGTCTCTTTCCAATATACTTAAGCATGGATTTATCCATCTTTTTCACCCTTTCTTTACCTTTTTCATATCTATTTATATAAGCAAGAAACACATTATAGCTGATGCTACAATGTGTTTTCTCGCATATACACATATTTAGTTTACTTTACTTCAACATAAGTAAACGTATAAGGAACACCGACTGGCTTATGTACCAATCCTGATACATTTGTAACCTGAAGTGCAGATCCACCTTTTTCGAAGACTGGAATATTAGCCATTTCATCCATAGCTGTCTTTTCAGCCTTAACCATTAAGTCATAACGTTTATCAACATTAGTTTCAGTCTGAATCTGTTTCATTAAACTATTATAAGTCTTGTTTTCATACTTACCATAGTTATTAGCGTTGCCTGTGCTCATTAAGTTCAAGTAAGTCGTTGGATCAGCATAGTCAGGACCCCAACGAGTAAGAGCTAAATCAAATTTACCGTTCTTCATACGATTATTGATTCTATCCTGCTTAGTCGTTGTCTTCATATCAATCTTAAGACCTTTAATCTTAGAGAAGTTAGTCTGAATATATTCAGCAACCTTATCAGCTGGAGATTCATCAGAACCATAAAGCAATTCTAATGTAATTTCCTTCTTGCCTAATTCTTTTAAGCCCTGATCAAAAGCTTCCTGAGCTTTCTTAACATCATAGCTTGTAAAGCTTCCTGCTACCTTACGGAAATCTTTTCCATCAGGAGACTGAGATAATTCAGCTGGAATAAATCCTTCAGCTTCTTTAGAACCATCTTTTAATACATCAGTACATAAAGACTTTCTGTTAATTGCATAAGATAATGCTTTACGGATATTAGCATTAGCTAAATCTTTATTAACATGGTTTGGTTCAAGATACCATAAGTATCCTTCATTAAATGACTGATAGACATCCTTGCCTTTATACTTATCTACTAAATCAGAAGAGATAGTAGCATAATCGACTTTCTTTGAATCAAAGCTTGCACTTGCACTCTGTGGTTTCATACCTAAGTCCATATGCAATGTTTTAATCTTTACAGCATCTTTATTGTAATATTTATCATTTTTAGTAAATTCAGCACTCTTACCTTTAGTCCATTTGCTCATAACAAACGCACCATTAGAAAGTGTGTTATCAGGAGTAGTTGCATACTTCTTACCAGCTTTTTCTGCAAACTTCTGATTAATTGGATAATAACATGGGAATGTCATTAAGTCCAAGAAATATGGTACTGGAGCTTCCAATTCAACAACAAGTGTCTTCTTATCAGTAGCTTTCACACCTAAAGTATCAAGTTCTTTATCAGTAGCCTGAGTCCCTTTTTCAATTAATGCATCAGCATTTTTAACATTGGCACCTTCAGAACCTAACATGTATGCATAGTTACCTGCGTTCTTGATGATTCTCTTCCATGCATAAACGAAATCATCTGCAGTGACGTCATCCCCATTTGACCATTTTGCATCATCACGTAAAGTGAAAGTGTAAGTCTTTCTATCATCACTTACCTTGTAATCTTTAGCGACAGCTTTTTCAGTCTTTCCGTCTTTGTTGTTGCCCATAAGGCCTTCAGTAATAGCATGAATTGCAGTAAATGACATCCCATCATCAATTACCGATGAATCCATACCCATAATGTCTAGCTCAGAAGCAAATCTAAATGTAGACGAATCAGTCTTAGTACCAGATCCACAACCAGCTAGAAGTGATGCTGCTAAAGCAACAGCAACAATCTTTCCTACTTTTTTCATAATCTTTCCTCCATCATAAGTATCATATGATTAACATATTTAACCATATATAAAATATACTCTTGATATTTTGATAAGTCAACAATTTTAATCGCTTTATTTTAGGAAATCTCAAAAAGTAGTATATCAACTTTCGTGAATGTGTAAAACTGTTAAATATTTATTTTATTTTCAATATATACAAAATGGAAATGACTTCTTTTTATCAATTAGCAAACAAACACATTATGGCTATTGCCATAATGTGTTTTGTCATCAGTGTAGGATTATTTTAATTCAACATAAGTGAATGTGTATTCAACACCAAATGAATGATAAACTAATCCTGATGCATATTCAGCTAATAATGCACTCTTACCTTTATCAAGTAATGGGATATTAGCATAATCCTGCATAGCAACCTTTTCAGCATCAACTAAAAGGTTATAACGTTTAGCAACATCTGTTTCACTCTGAACTTTATTCATTAAAGTATTAAACTGAGCGTTATCATATTTACCGTAGTTATTTGAATTTCCTTTATGTAATAATGAAAGGAAAGTAGTTGGATCAGGATAATCAGCACCCCAACCATTGATACATAAATCAAAGTTTCCACCTGGTAAACGGTTATTGATCTTATCTTTGAAAGTAGTTGCTTTCATTTCAATCTTAAGACCTTTTAACTTAGAGAAGTTTGTTTCTAAGTATTCAGCAACTTTATCAGAAGATGTTTCATCTGAACCATATAATAATCCAAGTGTAATATTCTTCTTACCTAATTCTTTTAATCCCTGATCAAAAGCAGCCTGTGCTTCTTTTAAGTTATAATCAGTATACTTACCTGCTACCTTACGGAAATCTTTTCCATCTGGAGACTGAGTTAATTTTGCAGGAACAAATCCTTCTGCAGGAGATGAACCATCTTTAACAATATCATTACATAATGATTTTCTATTAACAGCTAATGAAAGGGCTTTTCTAATATTAGCATTTTGTAAATCTTTGTTCTTATGATTGATTTCAATATAAGAAGTTGAAGCCATATTGTACTGTTTGAAAGCCTTACTATTCTTATACTTATCAACTAATTCAGTTGCAATTTCTGCAAAATCAAGTTTCTTAGCATCAAAGTTAGCACTTGCACTCTGTGGTTTAATTCCTAAATCCATGTGCAACTTCTTAATCTTAACGACACCCTTGTTATAATAGTCATCGTTTTTCTCAAATTCAGCACTCTTACCTTTAGTCCATTTACTCATAACGAATGCACCGTTAGATAATGTGTACTGTGGAGCTGTTGCATACTTATTACCGGCTTTTTCAGCGAATTTTTCGTTAATTGGATAGAAGCTTGGGAATGCCATTAAATCAGTGAAAAATGGTACTGGTGCATTTAATTCAACTGTTAATGTCTTATCATTAACAGCCTTAACACCTAATGTGTTCATTTCAGCATCTGTAGCTGTAGTTCCTTTTTTAATTAAAGCATCAGCATTTTTGATGTTAGCTACAGTTGAACCTAACATATAAGCATATGTACCAGCGTTCTTGATGATTCTCTTCCATGCATAAACGAAGTCGTTAGCTGTAACTGGGTCTCCGTTTGACCATTTTGCATCATCTCTTAATGTGAATGTGTAAGTCTTCTTATCAGCACTTACCTTGTAATCTTTTGCAATTGCGTTTGTAGTATTGCCATTTTTGTCTAGACCCATTAAACCTTCAGTTACTGCATGAATAGCATCAAATGATACTGTGTCATACACTGCAGTAGAATCCATACTAGTAATGTCTGCAGCTAATGCAAATCTAAATGTAGAAGTATCTCTTTTTGAGCTTCCTCCACACCCCGAAAGCATAGCACAAGACAAGGCAAGAGCAATCGCCTTTTTAACTCGTCTCATAATATTCCTCCTATAAACAAGTTTATCCCGTTTATGAATGAATAGTCTTTTAAGAATGTTTTATTATTTCGATACGTAAAGCAAATAAAAAGACTCGTATCATTCATAGCATGACTAATATTACTATTAAGGACAAGTAAAGTCAACAGTTTTTTTCATATTTATTTAGGAACATCATAAAAGCGTCACGCCACCTTTAGCCATTAAATAAAAGCGCCGTTCAATTTTTTTATTTGTCCTTAATTTTTCATAATTAATTCATTAAAAATTAAGTGAAAATAAAAAAGTACTGATAAACAGTACTTAATTTCATTTCCTTTGAATTTCATATCATCGTTGCATTAAAAATAAAAATTCGTTATTTATGAAGCTATAATGATAATTTTATCCAATTATCTTCTCAATAATTTAGTATATTTCTTATTTCATAGAAAAAGTCCCTATAAAAAGGGACTCTATTAATCTAAATCTGCACCAATTTTAGCAAGAAGCTGATCTTTGTTCATAAATCCGATTGCCTGATTTACAGCTTTACCATCCTTAAATAAGATTAAGTTTGGAATAGACTGTACACCATAAGCTCCTGCGATATCTGGATATTCATCCACGTTGATCTGTACAACCTTTAATCCTTTATCATTAGTAGCATCAATATCTTCTAATACAGGATGCATCATTTTACATGGACCACACCAATCAGCATAAAAGTCTACTAGTAATAAATGTTCATTTTCTACGTTTGTTTTAAAAGTTTCATTAGTTAATTTTTCCATTATTATTCACCTCATCCTCATTATTCATTAAACCCAATTAAATCGCAAGCAATATGCTTCCTGGATAATTAAGAGCTCTTTTCTTGTATCATATGTACATCAAGCTGAGGATATGGAATATTGATATGATGTTCATCAAAGGTTTTCTTCATATCTTCTACAATGTTAAACTTGAACTCTTCAAAGTTCTCAGTTCTAGTCCAGACTCTTAATGTAAAGGTGATAGAACTATCCTTATATTCAGTCAAGCGGACAAAAGGAGGAATGCTTTTTTCACATAGTGGATTTGAAGTCGCAACATCTGATATAAGTTTTTTTACATATTCAATATCACAGTCATAATCTACGTCAAAAGCAAGATCAACACGACGGAAGTCTTCGCTTGAATAGTTGATTAATCGTGAATTAGCCATCACTGAATTAGGAATGACAATTTTCTTATTATCAACTGTAAGCAAGAAAGTATAGAACAAGGATATTTCCTGAATTCTTCCTGTTACATTATCTACTTCAATTAAATCCCCTTTTACAAAAGGACGAGAAAGCATGATCTTAACACCATCCACCAATTCAGCAAGAGTATCCTTAAATGCTAAAGCAATCGCAGCAGCAGCTGTTGTAAAGATTGCAATCAATGTAGTAACATTGACGCCAAGTTCTCCTAAAGCCATGATACCAATAATAATGCCAAATGATAATTTGATCATTGTACGAATAAAACGTAGTACAATTTCATCATATTGCGTTTTTTCAATAAACTTATCGAACATTTTTGCTACAATACGATAAATAAGGTATCCAATTAGAACAATAATAGCAGCTGCTATTAAATGTTCACCAAGGTCAAATAATTTTTCTAAATATTTTTCAGTTGTTCTCATTTTTTCATCTCCGAACTTTATTATAATGAAAGACAAGACTTTTCACAACATGAGAAGATAAACTATTGAATTATCTGATAATTACTGTAAAATAGGACATGTTTACAGGAGGAAACACCATGAACATTGCAGTAATGACAGATAGCAATTCAGGAATTACTCAGGAAAAAGCAAAAGAACTTGGTATTTTCGTAGTACCGATGCCTTTTACAATCAATAAAGAGTCATTCTT
Organism: Kandleria sp.; assembly: GCF_017934775.1. Lineage (NCBI taxonomy): Bacteria > Bacillati > Bacillota > Erysipelotrichia > Erysipelotrichales > Coprobacillaceae > Kandleria > Kandleria sp. The sequence continues at coordinate 37,193 of NZ_JAGBIX010000033.1, forward strand.
GGAAGATATCACTTTAACACAAGAAGAGTTCTACCATAAGCTTGAAGACGAAAACACACAGATTATGACTTCTCAGCCTGCCATTGGTGATTTAACTAAGTACTGGCGTTCCGCATTAGAATCACATGATGCCATCATCTATATTCCAATGAGTTCTGGTCTATCTGGAAGCTGTCAGACTGCCATGATGCTTTCTGACGATGAAGAATTTGAAGGAAAAGTCTTCGTATTAGATACTCATAGAATCTCCGTTACTCAAGAACAGAATGTTCTTGATGCTATTAAGCTCGTCAAAGAAGGAAAATCAGTTGAAGAAATTTGTGAAACAATCACTTCTCACAAATCAGATGCAAGCATCTATATCACTGTTCCTACTTTAAAATATTTAAAGAAAGGCGGACGTATTACGCCTGCTGCTGCCGCTATCGGTAATCTTTTAAAGATCAAGCCTATTCTTTATGTTGGAGGAGAAAAGCTTGATAAGTTTGAACAGGCTAGAACTGTTAAAAAAGCAAGAAAGATCATGATTGAAGCTATCAAGAATGATATTGAAAAAAATCAGTTTGACGATTATGAACTCTATATCGCCTACACTAAAGATTTAGATCAGGCGATGGACTTCAAGAGTGAAGTAGAAGAAACTTTAAATCATAAAGTAGAAACTGTAGCTCCACTCTCACTAAGTGTTTCATGTCATATCGGACCTGGTGCAATCGCATTAGCTGTCGCAAAGAAATATGTAAAATAATGAAGGTGACTTTGGTCACCTTCATTTACTTTTTATGATAATTATATTAGAATGCAGTAAAGAGATTAAACATAAGAAAGAAAGGTGAATACACACTTATGGTTCACACAGACACAAAAGAAAAAAAGAGACCATATAATAAGAAAAGAGGTCATTCGCACAATAACCATAAAAGAAAAAATGTCACGAAGAAGGGCATTGATACTAAAATCTTCGCTTTAGGAGGATTAAATGAAATCGGTAAGAATACTTATTGTATTGAACATGATGATGAAATCATCATTATTGATGCCGGTGTAAAGTTTGCCTCAGAAGGTCTTCCTGGTGTAGATTATGTCATCCCAGATTATACTTACTTAAAACACAATAATAAGAAAATCAAAGGTCTTGTCATTACACATGGACATGAAGACCACATTGGAGGAATACCATTCCTTCTTCAGCTTGTCACTATTCCAGTGATTTATGCTTCTCCATTGGCTATTGCCATGATTAAAAGAAAACTAGAAGAATACAGACTTACAAATGCGACTCGCTTTGTACAGATCACAAATGATTCACGTATTCACACAAAATACTTTAATATCGGTTTCTTTAATACCAACCACTCTATTCCTGAATCGATGGGAATCGTTGTTAACACACCAAATGGTCGTATCGTAGAAACAGGAGATTTCAAGTTTGACCTTTCCCCTGTCTCACAGGCAGCAGATTACCAGAAGATCTCCTTCCTAGGAGAAACAGGAATCGATGTATTAATGGCTGATAGTACAAATGCCGAAGTTCCAAGCTTCTCTATTAGTGAAAAGAAAGTAGCAGGACAGGTTCAAAACGAATTCCGTAAAGCTAACGGACGTATCATTGTGGCTACCTTCGCATCAAACGTTGAACGTGTATCACAGATTATCGATGCAGCCGTAAGATTCAATAGAAAGATTCTTGTCTACGGACGTTCAATGGAAAACAATATTCAAGTTGCTCGTAAATTAGGATATGTTCGTGCTCCTGACCGTTTCTTTGTCAGCAATGAAGAAGCAAGACATCTTCCTGATAATGAAATCCTTATTCTATGTACTGGTTCACAAGGTGAAGCCTTGGCAGCTCTAAGCAGAATTGCCAACGGTACTCATAGACAGGTTAAGATCAAACCAGGTGACACTGTCATCTTCTCTTCAAACCCAATTCCTGGTAACCAGTCAAGCGTCAACAGAGTCATCAATAAACTCTATCGAGCTGGTGCTACAGTATTGGATAACTCATCTATTTCTAACTTACATACATCAGGACATGCCTCTCAGGAAGAAATGAAGCTTATGTTCCTGCTTACTAAACCAAGATACTTCTTCCCAATTCATGGTGAATATAGAATGCTTGTCATTCATTCTAAGTTATATGAAGAAGTTGGTGGAAAGAAAAATCACAGCTTTATCTTAAGCAACGGTGATACCTTATTATTAAGAGATCACGAATGCCGCGTAGGACCTCGTGTTCAGGCAGATGATATTTACGTCGATGGTAATGACTTAACTGGATTATCCACAGCCGTTCTTCATGACAGACAGATTCTTTCAGAAGATGGTATGGTTTCCGTTCTTGTTTCCATGGATTCACATGAAGGAAAGCTTTTAAATAAGCCTATCATCATGTCACGTGGTTTCGTCTATATGAAAGATTCACAGGAACTAATAAGAGAAGCAGAAATGCTTATTAAAAATAAGCTTAAAGAACAGCTTAAGGGCAAAACAACTTTTGGAGAAATCAAAAACACAATCCGTCATACATTAGAAACATACTTCTATCAGAAGACAAGAAGACATCCTATGATTATTCCTGTCATCATGAATAAGAAAGTCTAATGTTCAAGACTCTTAAAGACTATAAAAGACAGATAACAATCTCCATTCTTGGATTTATTGTTATCTGTCTATTCATATGTATGATCAATGTGTTTGCCTTCTCTAAAAATGCCTACAAAATAAGCACTACTGAAGTTGTATCAAGCAAGCTTCCTAATGAATTTAACAATTTTACTATCGCGTACTTCTCCGATGTTCATCTTAACAACAAGAAAGACGTGAATCGTTTTCTCACTATTATCAACGACTTAAATCAAAATGACTTTGATATGGTGTTATTTGGTGGTGATCTTTATGAATCAAAGATCATTGAACAAAGCAAGATCATTAAAGCATTATCTTCTATTCATACTAAATATGGCAAGTTTGCGGTATTAGGCAATGAAGATGATGAAGCTTCATCTGAGAATATATCTCTTCTCAATGATGGTGGTTTTGAAGTATTAGATAATGAACAGCGTGTCATCTATTATAAGAAATCTAAGATCTACCTCTATGGTGAATCTACAAAAGGAAATGTTTCTATCAATGATGATGGCTATTCTCTTGTATTAAGTCATTATCCTGATACTTTTAAGTTGAATAAGAAAACATGTGATCTTCAATTATCCGGCCATACTGGTGGTGGATATATTTATCTTCCATTTATTGGCAGTCTTATCAAAGATAAGAATGGAAAACTTTATTCACATGGTACTTATAAAGAAAAGAATGCTACATTGATTGTTTCAAATGGTATTTCACCAAAGTCATCTTTTCCTTATAAGCTCAACACTAAAAATGAAGTGAATCTTATTACCCTAAAGAAAAGCGCCTAGGTGCTTTTCTTTTATTTATAAGAAAGTCTTTTTCAATTCATAAAACCTTGCTAGAATAATGATAGAAAGAGGGATTAAGATGACGGATAAAAAAAGCTATCTTATCAATACATTGATCATTATCACCATCGGTGGCTTATCTTTATATTTTTCCGTTGGAAAAGAAATTAAGAATGTCGCAAAAAGCGTCTTAAAAGCAAAACCGCTTTGGATTCTATGGCTCGCTTTCATAATGTTACTATATTATATTATGGATGGTCTTCTAACGAAGCTTTTTGCTAAAAGATATAAGAAAGATTACTCATTAAGACAAGGGTTTGTAAACGGACTGATCGGTACTTTGTTCAGTGACCTGACCCCCTCTTCAAGCGGAGGTCAGTTTGCACAGGTCTACCTTTTTAACCACCAAGGCATCCCCCCTACTTCAGCATCTGGAATTCTTTTGATGTGCTTTATCTCCTATCAGATTGTCATGATACTATTTACAGCCGTCATTATGTTGCTGCAGCTATCATACTTTATGCATGAAGGACTCGATGTCACAATGATGGCCTTAGTGGGGTTTGCGATTAACTTCATTGTTACAGCCGCATTGATTCTTGGTGCCTTATCTAAATCATTTCAGAACTTTTTAATTAAACATGTAATCTTCTTTTTATCTAAGATACGTATTGTCAAGAATTATGATGCAACACGTTTTAAGATTGAAGATTATTTTACTTCCTTTAGAACTGAACTTAAGAAACTGTTCCAGCATAAGAATCTTTTATTTAAGGCTTGTCTTATCAATACAATCAAATTGACTATCATGTACTCAACACCATTTTTTGCGTGTAAGGCATTATCGATTAATGTGCATGCTTCACAGTTCTTAAACTTTTTAGCATTAGCGTCCATCATTAATCTTATTAATACTTTCCTTCCTATCCCTGGTGCAAGTGGAGGTAGTGAAGGATGCTACATGATTCTCTTTAATTTCTTAGGTCATGTTAACACTACATCTTCAATGATGTTGTGGCGTTTCTTTTCTTTCTACTTCGGATTGATCTTAAGCTTTATCGTCTTCCTGACTTCAAAAGAAATGAAACAAAAACGTGCTCCAGAACGTTAAAAAAGACTGTTAAAAAACAGTCTTTTTAAATTTCATATATTTCCATATGTTCTCTTTGTAGACGTTCATCAATAGCTTCCATTTGCCCATCCGCATAAGGAATGACAGTGACGCTCATATCATCTAGACATAGACAATTGAGCTGTCCTCTATCCGCAACTGCTAATCCTCCATCGATGCCGATCTTATTATGGAATTCTGGATCATGCCATACATTGAATGATCCATCATCATTAATAAAACATAGTGGCGTATGTCCAAAAACATAAATATAATCAGGATTACATTCACTTAAATAGAAGTATTCTCGAATCCAGCACAATAACTCCGGTTCTGTATCTTCTACTTTCTCAGCTTCAGGATCTACACCAGCATGTACCAGAACAAAATGTTTTCCTTTATAATCAAATTCAAAGAAATCTGGAAGATGATCAATAAACTCAATAATCTCTTCAACAAATGTTCTCCTGTTATCAAAATATTCATCATAGCTGATCGCATTCTTCTGAAGAAATTCTCGAATACTGTCAACCGTCTTAAGTCCACCGTTTTGTTTCCATAGACGATAAGGATTATTACGTTCATCATCAAGATTATTATATTTCATTGCCTGAGCAAGCGATTGTCTCATCATGATTTCATGATTTCCTTTACACATATGAATATTATCCATCGCTTTTACAAAATAATAAATATCAATACTGTTAGGACCACGATCCATGATATCGCCTAATATATAAAGTTCATCTTCATCAGAAAACTCTATTTTTTCTAATAAAAGCTGCAATAACACAAACTGACCATGAAGGTCAGAAATTACAAATTTTCTTCCCATGTGTCATCACCCGCCTCTTGTATATTTTATCATACCGCAATGCAACTGTGAACAAATCTACAAATGCCCTTCAATTTTTTTTGATTTCTATGTTATGATGAAAAAGGTGATTAAACATGGATAATTTCTTTTCAGAGATTTATGCACCCATCATTTTTAAATGGCTTTCTTTTCAAGAAAGCAGTGATGGCATTAAGATCTCTACAATCTATAATAATGAAATGTATCAGACTATCCTTTTTGATATGACTGACTACAAGGGTACAATGACATTATGGGCAAAGGGCATTATTGAAGAACAGATTATCAATAAGACAACCCTACATTCTGTCTTCTATTTGCATTATCAGTTTCAAAATATTCCTCATTTCATGAAGATGTATCGTGAATTTTATGATTCATTAGTAAAGCATGCACGTGAAAAGACAATCCGAATTGGACTTTGCTGCAGTGGTGGTTTTACTGCGACCACGATGGCTCAAATGTCCAATGAAGCGATTCGTCTTTCTGATCTTCCTTTTCATGTTGAACCATTGGCATTTTATCAGCTTGAAGAAAAGATCAATGACTATCAGCTGATCTATCTTGCTCCACAGATTCATCATAAGTTCTTCTCTGTGCAGGACAAACATATTATAAGACTTGATCCTTTGATCTATGCAACGAGGGATATTTATAAATTCATCAAGGATATAGAAAAAAGGGGCTGACCCAGTAAAGTGATTTATGGATAATCACTGAGCTGGACCAGCTCTTTTTTTCTTTCTTTGACTCCCTACAGCCAGATAAAATCTGTTTACGGGCATTTAGACATAAAAAAACACCCATTTTTGGGCGC
>NZ_JAGBIX010000003.1:0-32646 GCF_017934775.1 Kandleria sp.
ATGTGAGCAGTCCGGGAAGGACATAAGAAGTCTACTTAGCTCAGCTGGATAGAGCACACGCCTTCTAAGCGTGCGGTCGGGGGTTCGAATCCCTCAGTGGACGCCATCTGAAATATACACCCTTCGGGGTGTTTTTTTCTTATATGTAAAAAGCGTTCAATCATAAGATTGAACGTACTTTTTTATTGAATGAGAAGATATAGATGAGCGTGACTATTTCACTTAAGCCATTGATGCAGGCAAATGTACATAGGATGATTGTCATTAGGCTTATATAGACCATAAATCTTTTGATCAGCTCAATGCATAATGGCATCATCTTGTTTTTAAGAAGATTGAGTATGCTTATCTGCAATAAGAAGATAATGACAATTGGAAATAAAGATGTATAGACATGAATGCGTGAGGCAAGATGCGCATTGTCTTTATAGATGATAAGTGATGATATACTTAAGGAGAGGGCACATAGTAATGAAATAAGAAGAAACGTTTTCTTATGAGATACGATCTTTAGAAAGCTTAACTGCTGGTAGAATAAATACAATGCGATGAGGCATGTATAGATGAGGACAATAAGATGATACTTAGGTGAAGCTGATACAGAAGAGATATTCTTGAATAAAAGGCTCTGCCTTGAGGCAATGTAGATTGTCAATAATATAAAGATGTAATCCATGCGTTACTCCTTTCATTGTGATTTTACTATAAAAAGATGTAAACGGGAAGACTGTCTAGAAATTCATGAAACCCATAGGCTTAATACATTGAGATAAAGCTAAAATGTGCTATAATGTGTAAAAAGAAATTACATGAGAAAGGATTATTAGATGAAAGATATAATAAAGTTTTTGGCGTTAGGAGGACAGGCTGAAAACGGAAAAAGCAATTATTGTATTGAAATCAACGATAAGATTTTTATTGTGGATTCAGGTTTCCGTTTTCCAGACTCAGATAAATTGGGAGTTGATGTCATTATTCCTAGCTTTGAATATCTAGTTGAAAATAAAGAGAAGATTGCGGCAATCATAATTACGCATGGCCATGATGATGTAATGGCCAGTCTTCCATATTTGTTGAGGGATATTCATGATGTACCTGTATATGCTCCAAATCTTACTGCTGATTTAATTGAAGAAATGATTGGCCGTTATGAAAGGCATAATAGAGTAAAACTTAACATGGATTTGCGTCGTGTTAAGAGAGATGCAACTATCAAGATCAAAGGTGTTGAGGTTGCGTTCTTCCCAGTGACACATTCCATTCCTGGAAGTGTTGGCGTTGCTTTCTGGACAGATGCTGGCTATATTGTCTATGCGTCAGAATTCATTATTGATTTTGGTGCACCATTGGAATTTAGCTGCAATCTGCAGAAGATGATGGAAATCGGTAAACGTGGTGTCTTAGCGCTTCTTGTTGAGTCATCTTATGCAAATAGATCAGGATATACTTCACCTAAGCATAAGTTGACTGATAAGATTGAACATATTTTTGAAGATGCAAAGGGACGCATCATTATTACGTCTTATGCTCAAAATATTTTCAGAACAAGAGAAATTGTTGAATTGACTAAGAAGTATGGTCGTAAGATTGTCTTTTATGGACGTGATAAATATGATCCTACCAACAGTATCTTAAGACTTGAGAAGAAGAGTCATAAGACTGGTATCAAGGTTGATCGTAAGGTGCTTGGCAAGAAGGAAAACATTGGCAAGTTCCCTAGAGATAATGGATATGTTATCTTGTTATCGGGCAGACCTCAGTCAATCTATAGTGATATTGATGATATTCTTGATGGTGGAGATGATCTTCTTAAGATAAGAAAGGGAGATACTTTCATTGTTGCTTCACCTGTTCTTCCTGGTACTGAAAAGATTGCTACGAGAGCAAGAAATAATCTTTATCGTACTGAAGCTAATGTGGAAATTCTTAAGAGTAAGGAACTGTTATCAATGCATGCTTCTGAAGAAGATATCAAGGTTGTTATTCAGATCTTTAAGCCTAAGTACTATATTCCAATCAAGGGTGATTATCGTGCCTTTGTCAACAATGCGATGGTTGCAAGGGATATGATGATTGATGAAGATAATATCATCATTGCTGATAATGGTGAAACTCTTACTTTTAAAGGTGGAGAATTACAGAGCGGCAGAGGAAAAGTTGAAGTCAATGATGTCATGATTGACGGTAGCGGTATTGGTGATGTAGGAGCCAAGGTTATCGATGATCGTATTCAGCTTTCTAATGATGGTGTTGTTGTAGTTGGTGTCACTATTGATAAGAAGACAAAGAAAATCATTGCACAGACTGACTGTCAGACACGTGGTTTTGTCTACTTGAAGGATGCAAGCTATGTGATCAGAGAAGTCGTCAACATCTGTGAAAAGGCTGTTGCTACTTTAGAAAATGAACCTGAAACGGATATTCAGGATATTAGAAACATGATGCGCGAACAGAGCATGCGTTATATTGTTAAAGAAACAGGCAAGAAACCAGTATTTATTGGGGTCGTTGTTGAAGTTTAAAATAGAAGATGTGGGATGATCCACATCTTCTATTCATTTGGTTTTATTACAGAAGGGGGAAAATCATGGCTGCGAAAAAGAAAACGAATGCACGTAGAAAGTCGAATAAGAAAAAGACGACAAAGAAAAAAGCTCAGCCGATGTTATCTGCATCATTAAAACTGAGACTGACAGCTTTGATTTTAGGATTTTTAACAGTTGTTGCTTATCTGAAGCTAGGCATTATTGGTGTGCTTTTGCATAGTGTTTTTGCCTTTTTCTTTGGTAATGTACTTATTACGACAGCGTATATTCTGATACTTTTGATATTGCTTTATCTTTTGATAAATGCTCGTCTTCCTAAGATGAGTTCTCCTGAGGCGGTAGGAATCATGATGATTTTCTTTTCCTCATTGATGATTTCTTGTTATGGCAAGAATGATCAGGGAATAAAGCTTATTATGACTTATCTTCAATCAGGTCATTATATTCGAGGAGGCTTTATCGGTTATATCTTCTATGGTATTTTCTCAGCTCTTTTTGCACCGACTGGTGCTTTATGGGCTGGTATTCTCTTTATTATGATTGGTCTTGTTCTTTCTACTTTAAAGCTGTTTTTTAAGTATAAGGAATATAGCGAAAGAGAAAGTGAGATTATGGAGGAGGAAGAGGAAGAAAGTGCTCCTGGCAAGTTCTTTGATTTTCTTCATCGTGAGAAGAAGGAACGTGTCCTTTTCCCAGATCAGGCTTTTGAGGAGAAAGAAGAGAAGCCAGTTAAGGAATCAGTTATGGATGCCTTTATTTTTGATGAAGAAGAGAAAGAAGAAAAACCAGCATTGGAATTTGATGAGCCTTCAATGAGACTTGATATTAAAGATGATGTCAAGAAAGAAGAAAAGCCGATTATTCATAATGAGCCCGTCAAGACAAAGAAGGGCGATTATCAGCTTCCTTCTTATAAGCTTTTAAATCCTGTCAAGAATCAAAAGCAGGGCAATGATGAAATGCGTAATGCCAAGATTGTCGGCAAGAATCTAGAAGAATTGCTCAAACAGTTTGGTGTTAATGTTCACGTAGAAGATCTGATGATTGGTCCTACTGTTACAAAGTATGAGCTAAAGCTTGAAATTGGAACACGTGTCAATAAGATCCTTTCATTGCAGGATGATATCCAGTTGGCTTTAGCAGCCAAGGATATTCGTATTGAAGCACCGATTCCAGGTAAGCCATATGTTGGTATTGAAGTACCAAACAAGAATGCGGCGATGGTGCCTTATAATGAAATATTCCAGCAGTCCATGCATGACAAGAGCTGGGAAAACAAGACAGCTGTACCGTTAGGAAAAGATGTTTCTGGACAGCTTATCGTAGCGGAATTAAATAAGCTTCCTCATTTGCTTGTTGCTGGGGCAACAGGTTCAGGGAAGTCAGTATGTATAAACTCAATTATCACATCCATTCTTATGAAGGCGACACCTGATGAAGTTAAGCTAATTCTTGTCGATCCAAAGAAAGTAGAACTTTCTAACTACAATGGAGTGCCTCATCTTTTAGCACCGGTTGTCACTGATCCAAAGAAAGCAGCAGGGGTTCTTCAGGAAGTTGTTTCTGAGATGGAAAGACGTTATGAAGTATTTGCGGCAAACAATAAGAGAAATATGGCAAGCTATAATAAGTTTGCCAAGGAACAAAATGAAGCCAATGGCGATGATGCTATGGAGGTTATGCCATATATCATTGTAATCTTGGATGAGGTGGCAGATCTTATGATGGTTGCCAGCAAGACGGTTGAAGACTGTATCATGCGTATTTCACAGATGGCGCGTGCTGCTGGTATTCATATGATTGTTGCAACACAGCGTCCTTCTACTGATATTATTACCGGTGTTATCAAGGCTAACATTCCTTCAAGAATTGCTTTTGCAGTTTCTTCTAGTATCGATTCACGTACTATTCTTGATACAAGCGGTGCAGAAAAACTTTTAGGAAAAGGGGATATGCTCTTTTCTCCTATGGGTTCTTCATCACCAATTCGAGTACAGGGTGCTTTTGTGGATGATGCGGAAGTGGCTAGAGTTGTTGATTTTGTATCTAACCAGATGGAAGCTGATTATGATGACAAGTATGTCAATGCTAAAGAGGCATCCAATGGTTCTAGCGGCAGTGAGTCCGGTGATGATCTTGATGAAGAATATGAAGAATGTCGTGCTTTTGTTATTCAGATGCAAAAGGCAAGTACGTCTCTTCTTCAAAGAAAATTCAGAATTGGTTATAATAAAGCTGCAAGAATTATTGATGAACTTGAGGCTAACGGAGTCATTGGTCCACAGATGGGATCTAAGCCTAGAGAGGTTTATATTAAGAGTTATAGTGAAGAAGATGAAAATTAATTTCATCTTCTTTTTTCGCTTTATTCAATAACTTTTTATAGATTTTTTTTAATCGGAAAAAATTACTCTTTTAAATCTAAATATGAGGTGGTATTATGTGTATAGATCATTCGAAAGGGGAAAGATTTTATGAAAAAATTGATCGCATCTTTGATGGTACTTTCAATGGTACTTGTGGGATGTAGCGGTTCTAACAAGAAAACAGAAATCGCACTTATTACTGATTCAGGAGGAATTAATGACAAGTCATTCAACCAGTCTGCTTGGGAAGCTGTAAAAGAATACGGCGAAAAGAATGGCAAAGGCTATAAGTACTATAAGCCAGCATCGTTCGATGATGAAGGTTATAAGAAACAGATCAAGAGCGCTGTAAAGAATGGTGCTAAGATCGTAGTTTTACCTGGTTTCAAATTTGCAAATGCAATGGGAGATATCCAGGAAGATAAGACTTATAAAGATGTAAAGTTTGTATGTATCGATTTCACTCCAACTAAGAAGGATGCAGCAGTTGATCCTGCAGAAAATGTATACTGCGCTTCTTATAAGGAACAGCAGCCAGGTTACTTAGCTGGATATGCCGCTGTAAAAGATGGTTATACTAAGCTTGGTTTCATGGGTGGTATCTCATTACCAGCAGTAATCAACTATGGTTATGGTTACTTACAGGGTGCAAATGATGCAGCTAAAGAATTAAACAAAAAAATTACTGTTAACTATACTTACACTGGTACATTCAACGAATCTCCATCAATTAAGACTCAGGCTACTGCTTGGTACAATGGTGGAACAGAAATTATCTTCTCTTGTGGTGGACAGATTTGTAACTCAGTATTTGCGGCTGCTGAAGATACTAAGAAATTCTCAATTGGTGTCGACAGTGACCAGAAAGATGATTCTAAGACAGTTGTTACATCTGCATTAAAGAACGTTAAACAGACTGTTGCTGATCAGATTACAGCAGTTTATGACAATAAGTTCAAAGGTGGGGCTTATGTTCTTGATGCTTCTGGAAGCTATATTGGTTTATCTTCTGATTTCTCAAGATTTAAGACTTTCAAGAAAGCTGACTACGAAGCTGAATATGCTAAGATTAAAGATGGTACTACAAAGATCTTAACTCATTCTGATGATGAATCAGCAAAAGGTAACCCAAATAAAACTGTTAAATTAAAAGCTGCTTTAACTAATGTAACAGTTAAATTTGAAGGATAAGAACAAGTAGAAAAGAACGTGTAAGCGTTCTTTTCTTTTTTTAATAAAAATTTCTTTATTTTAAAGCTATTTCATGTATAATTGTTTGGAAGAGGTGAAGGAAGAGTGGACTATGCTATTGAAATGCTTAATATCACAAAGGAGTTCCCTGGGATAAAAGCGAATGACAACATAACTCTTCAAGTCAAAGAAGGAGAAATACATGCTTTGCTTGGAGAAAATGGTGCCGGCAAATCTACCCTTATGAGTATCTTGTTTGGACTCTATCAGCCAGATGAAGGTAAGATCAAAATTCATGGTAAAGAAGTCTTGATTAATGATCCAAATGATGCAAATAAGTATAAGATTGGAATGGTACATCAACATTTTAAGCTTGTTCATAATTTTACAGTACTTGAAAATATTATTTTAGGTATTGAAGAAACAGGATTATTTGGCAAATTGAAGAAGAGTGAAGCTAGAAAGAAAGTAATGGATCTTTCTCAAAGATATCACTTGAATGTCGATCCTGATGCAAAGATTGAAGACATTACTGTAGGTATGCAGCAGCGTGTTGAAATTCTTAAGATGTTATTTAGAGATAATGAGATCTTAATTTTCGATGAACCTACTGCCGTATTGACACCACAGGAAATTGATGAATTGATGCATATTATGAAAGAATTGATTAGTGAAGGAAAGTCTATTATTTTCATTACGCATAAGCTAAATGAAATTAAGGCTGTTGCTGATCGCTGTACAATCATCAGAAAGGGTCGTTATGTAGATACAGTCAATGTGGCTGATGTCTCTAAGGATGTCTTATCTGAAAAGATGGTTGGACATAAGGTAAACTTTATTGTTGATAAGGATGAAGCAAAACCAACTGATACTGTATTGAAGGTTGATGGCTTGACTTATCAGCCCAAGGGTGCCAATAAGCCGTTATTGAATAATGTTTCATTTGAAGTCAAGAAGGGTGAAATTGTCTGCATCGCTGGTATTGATGGAAATGGACAAAGTGAGCTTGTTTATAATATTTCTGGTATTGAAAAGCCTACTGCTGGGCATGTTTATTTGAATGGTCAGGATATTACAACAACTTCTATTAGAGAAAGAAATGATTCTGGTATGGCTGTTATCCCTGAAGATAGACATAAACATGGTCTTGTATTGGATTACAGCGTTGCTGAAAATATGATTTTAAAGAGCTATTATAAACCAGAATTTGAAAAGCATGGCTTTATTGATTTTGATGCCATGAATGCTTATTCTGATAAGCTGATTGAACAATATGATGTAAGATCAGGTGAAGGTTCTAAATCTATTGCTCGTGGTATGTCTGGTGGTAACCAGCAGAAAGCCATTGTCGCAAGAGAAATTGAATCTGATAGTGATCTATTGATTGCAGTTCAGCCTACTCGTGGATTGGATGTTGGAGCAATTGAATTTATTCATAAGCAGATTGTCAAACATCGTGATAGCGGACATGCTGTATTGCTTGTTTCCCTTGAATTAGATGAAGTCATGACAGTGAGTGATCGTATTCTTGTCATGTACGAAGGTGAAATTGTTGCTGATGTAAATCCTAAAGACGTTGATGTCAAGGAATTAGGATTATATATGGCAGGTTCTAAGAGGGGGATAGGTTATGAAAAATAAATCTGCAGGATTTTTTGAAAAAGATAGCACAAAGTCGGTTATCTCATCACTTATCGCTATCTTGATTGGTCTTCTTGTTGGTTTGGTTATCATCCTGATTGCCAATCCAGCTGATGCATTAGAAGGATTCTTGATCATGCTTACTGGTGGATTCCAGGAAGGTATGCTTTCTTTAGGTGATGTTCTTGCCTATTCTGTTCCAGTTATGATGACTGGTCTTTCGATTGCGTTTGCCTATAAGACTGGAGAATTCAATATCGGTGTACCTGGTCAGTATTATGTAGGTGCTTTTGTTGCATTGTTGATTGGTGTTAAGGCAACATTCTTGCCTGATGCTATTGCATGGCTTATCGCTATTATCTGTGGTGGTCTTGCTGGTGCTTTATGGGCATTTGTGCCTGGTATTCTTAAGGCTAAGAGAAATGTCAATGTTGTAATCTCTGGTATCATGATGAACTATGTGGGCTTATTGCTAGTTATTCGTGGTGTTAAGACTTTCATCTATGAATCAACTGGGGCTCAGTCGTTGACTGTTTCTACTGAAAGAGCTATTCCTAAGTTTGGTCTTGATGTGATCTTTGAAGGAAGCTCAATCAACTTTGGATTTGTGATTGCTGTGGCATTATGTATTGTGGCATGGATTATCATGAATAAGACTACATTTGGTTATGAGTTAAAGGCTACTGGATTTAATAAGGATGCTGCTAAATATGCTGGTATGAATGAAACTAAGGCTGTTATCATGTCACTTGTTATTGCTGGTTTATTTGCTGGTGTAGGTGGCGCTATCGCTTATTTAGGTGGTACTGGTAAAGCTATTCAGATCAGTGAAGTGCTTCCTCCAGAAGGATTCAACGGTATTCCAGTTGCATTATTAGGTTTCTCTAATCCAATCGGATGTATCTTTGCATCATTATTTATCGCTTATATCAATGTTGGTGGTAACTACATGCAGTCATTAAATATTGCGATTGAAGTTATCGACATCATTGTTGCAGTTATTGTTTATTTTGCTTCATTTACACTATTTATTAAGCTTATGCTTGATAAGTTTAGAAAGTCAAAGAAACATAAAACGTTAGCTGCAAAAGAGGGAGGTAACAAATAATGAACATTGTCTATTTCTTATTTGCTCAGACATTATTATTTGCGATTCCACTTATGATTGTTGCGCTTGGCGGTATGTTTTCTGAACGTTCAGGTGTTGTCAACTTGGCGTTAGAAGGGATTATGATTATTGGTGGATTTAGTGGTATTTTCTATATGAACTTCATGCAGAGTAATGATATCATGCATGGTATGCCACTGTTATTTACAGCGTTATTGGTATCAGCAGCAGTGGGATGTTTATTCTCTATGCTACATGCCTTTGCGGCTGTTAACTTAAGAGCGGATCAGACAATTTCTGGTACTGCCCTTAACATGTTAGGTCCTGCACTTGGTATCTTTATTGCCAAGACTTTACAGGATGGTCAGCAGAATATCGGCTTTACAAATGAGTTCAGAATTTCTTCTGTTCCTGTATTATCTGATATTCCTGTTCTTGGAGACTTGTTCTTTAAGAATTTCTATATTACTACATTTATTGCGATTGCTATTTTGATCATTAGCTATTTCTTTTTGATGAAGACTAAGACTGGTCTAAGAATTCGTTCATGTGGGGAAAACCCACAGGCTGCTGATGCTGCCGGTATTAGCGTCTATAAGATCAGATATCTTGGTGTTGGTTTATCAGGAATTCTTGGGGGAATGGGTGGATTAATCTACATTCTTCCAATCTCAACTGAATTTACTTGCTCAGTTGATGGTTATGGGTTCCTTGCTTTAGCAGTATTGATCTTTGGTAACTGGGCACCATTAAGAATTGCTGGTGCAGCGTTCTTCTTTGGTATCACTAAGACATTAGCTTATGCTTATGGTTCAGTGCCATTCCTAGCTCATTTAGCTTTACCTGATACTGTTTATAAGCTAATTCCATATGTTGCTACATTGATTTTATTAGCATTCACATCTAAGAATTCTGCAGCACCACGTGCTGATGGGGTTCCATATGATAAATCTAAGAGATAAGAGGATGAAAATCCTCTTATTTTTTTATAATGAAAATATCCTTGTTTCACAATTGCATCTTTTATGAATTTCATGTTCTTTTAAAAAGTAAAGCGCTTTTATCCTTTGTTTTGTTTAAAAATTTAGTATTTTATTAATTATTTTATTTTAATATGAGGTAAAATTGTGACATAAAAAATGATGTTTATCACATTGCAATTTTGTTTCTTTCATCAAATGAAAAAGGATTATTGACAGGTAAAAGGACTATGTTATAATGTTCTTGACCTAAGAGCATATATGAATTTCCTACATATATTATAAGGGAACCTGATTGCTGACAGTGGTGTTGAAGACCTTCTTTAAGTAGGGATCCTAAAGCTTGTCACAAGGTGCCCACCTGTACTTAACAGGGATAATCCTAACTCTCTTAGGTCCTTTTATAAGGAGATTTTATGTCTAAAGATATGGATATGTTAATCAAAGAAATTAATGCTTTAGCAAAGAAAAGCAAAGAAGAAGGATTAACAGAGGAAGAAAAAAAGAAGCAGCATACTTTACGTCAAAAGTATTTGGAAATTTTTAGAGGGAATTTTAGAAATCAACTTGCTTCAATTAAAGTTGTAGACCCTAACGGGAACGATGTAACACCTCATAGAAAACATAAGATTCATTAATAGGAAAACGCGATATTGTAAATATAACATTGAATGAGTAGAATTGGGGGACAAACGTACACATGAATTCGCAACTATCTATTGCAACGATTAGATCGTTAAACATTGATATGATCAACAAGGCTAAGTCTGGACATCCAGGTATGGCAATTGGATCAGCACCAGCATTATACACATTATTTACTAAGGAATTGAAAGTATTCCCAGAAGTTTCAAAATGGCAGAATAGAGACCGTTTTGTTTTAGCAAGTGGGCATGCAAGTGCTTTATTATACAGCTTATTGCATTTATCTGGTTATGATTTAACTATGGATGATTTAAAGCAGTTCAGACAGTGGAACTCACGTACACCAGGGCATCCTGAAATTAATGTTACTGATGGTGTTGATGCTTCATCTGGGCCATTAGGACAGGGTATTCCTATGGCAATTGGTATGGCTATGGCTGAAAAGTTCTTAGCTGAAAAGTTTAACAAGGAAGACGCAGCTATCGTTGATCATTATACATATGCATTATGTGGCGATGGTGATATGCAGGAAGGTGTAACTTACGAAGCATCTTCATTAGCAGGCCATCTTTCTTTAGGAAAGCTTATTGTTATTTATGATGCAAATAATGTCACATTGGATGGTCCTCTATCATACTCATTTAGTGAAGATGTTAAGAAAAGATATGAAGCCATGAACTGGCAGGTTATTGAAGTCAGCGATGGTGAAGATACAGCATCTCTTCATAAGGCTATTAAAAAAGCTAAGCGTGAAACATTTAAACCTTCTATTATTATCATGAAGACAGTTATTGGTAGAGGTTCTAAGAACGAAGGAACTAATGCTGTTCATGGCGCACCATTAGGTAGTGAAGATGGCAAGAATGCTAAATTATCTTATGGATTTGATCATGATGAATTCTTTGTACCTGAAGAAGTTTATGATGACTTCAAGGACAATGTGTTCAACAGAGGTAAACGTGCTTATAGTAAATGGGAAAGTACTTTAGAAGAATATAAAGAAAAGTATCCTGAAGATTATAAGCTTTATAATGATGCTATTGAAGGACGTTTCACATTAGCATATGATGAATTGTTAAAACAGTTCCCATATGGTTCTACTGAAGCAACAAGAAATGTATCATTGAAGATTATTCAGGAAGTAGCTGCACAGAATCCTACATTCTTGTCAGGAACTGCTGATTTGGCTTCTTCTACTAAGACTACAATTGCTAATGAAAATAGATATTCATGTGAAGACTATAGCGGAAGAAACTTATACTTTGGTATCAGAGAATTCGCAATGGTTGCTATCATGAATGGTATGACTTTACACAAGGGTGTGAAGATTGCAGCCGGTGGTTTCTTAGTATTCAGTGATTATTTCAAGGCCGCTGCACGTATGGCATGTTTAATGGAATTGCCAATCATACTTCCATTATCACATGACAGTATTGCTGTTGGTGAAGATGGTCCAACACATCAGCCAGTAGAACAGTTAGCAATGCTTAGATCAATGGTAGGAATGAGAGTCTTAAGACCTGCTGATGCTAATGAAATGTGTGCAGCATGGAAACTTGCAATTGAATCTACTAAGAATCCTACAGCATTGATTCTTACAAGACAGGGTGTTGATAATATTACTAATGCGACTTTTGAAAATGTATCAAAGGGTGCTTATGTTGTTTCTAAGGAAGAAACTGAATTATCTGGTATTATCATTGCTTCTGGTTCTGAAGTTGGATTAGCTGTTAAAGCTCAGAAAGCATTATTTGAACAGGGTGATCGTGGGGTAAGAGTTGTTTCAATGCCTTCACAGGAATTATTCGATGCACAAAGCGTTGAATATAAAGAATCTGTATTGCCAAATGCTACTAGAAAGAGATTAGCTGTAGAAATGGCATCTCCATTTGGATGGCATAAATATGTTGGCTTAGATGGTAAAGTATTATCTGTCAATACATTTGGTGCAAGTGCTCCAGCAAACAAGGTCATTGAAGAATATGGCTTTACAGTAGATAATGTTGTTGAAACTTATCGTTCATTATAAAATAGACTAAGATGAATCTAATATTAGATTCATCTTTTGTTTTACAAACGGTTTCAACAATGATATAATTAAAACACTCATGGAGGTGTATTATGTCAAGTTTTATTACGACTTTTATAGCGTGTATTATAACAGCAGTTGTTGTATTCTTCTTTTCTAGATGGATGTTCAAGAATGAACTTAAGAAAAATCCACCTATCAATGAAAAGATGATCCGTGCTATGTTTAGAGAAATGGGACGTAAACCTAACGAAGCACAGATTAGACGTATTATGAAAAACATTAATGACTCATATAAATAAGGGGAATCCCTTATTTTTATTTGGTATGAAGATTTATATTACAAGACATTCCCGTACAAAGTGGAATGAAGAAAAACGTCTTCAGGGAAGAGAAGATTCTCCTTTAACTGAAGATGGTATCAAGAATATTTACGCATTAAAAGATCACATTAAAGATCTACATGTTGATCGTATTTATTCTAGTCCCATTAAAAGAGCATTAACAACAGCTCAAATGCTGTTCCCTGAAAGAGAAATCACTGTAGATGATCGTATTCAGGAAATGTGTTTTGGTATTTATGAAGGTATTCATTTTAATGAAATGCCTGAAGATATGAAACATGATTATGATGTTCTTTGGAATCATCCAGAAATTTCACCGGGCTTACCTGGTGGAGAATCATATGATGAAATTGAAAACAGATTACATTCTTTTATTGATGATATCAAAAAGAAAGATGAAGATATCTTCATCGTCACTCATGGTTTCTGTTTTACTGTCCTTGTTTCATTGCTTTTAGGTTATGAGAGAAAGGATTATGTAAAGATCAATAAACAGATTGTCAATGGCTGTTCATTAACGATATTTGATTATGATGGATCATTCCACATGGAAGCATACGGGCAAAATGATTTTCTTCCTGTAGTTTCAAAAGAAGCTTTTATTAAACAGTAAAGAAATCCCCTAATTGGGGATTTCTTTTAGTTTCTTAGGTTCTTCTTTTTGTTTAATTGCTTTCTGAATGGTTTTATTATCTCCCCAATGATCTAGCTTACGTTCTTTGATAAAAGGCAAGATAGCATCATACTGTTTTGCAAAATGCCCAGCAATCATAATGTTGATGAGGCTACGAGTTTAGGGTATTTAATGTTAAAGTCTTGATCTAGAAAATAACGCATAAGACAAGTAATGGAAAAGCGAAGAGTATAGACTTTATTGGAATTGAGCCATTCTTTAATATAAGGCAGAAGTTCATTTTTATGTTTCTTGAATGCTTTTATATTAAGCTGATTACAGGTGTCCAGTTGTTTACATAGGGAAGGAAGATATTGGCTTGTCTGATGGCTTCATGAAAGTCTTTTGTTTCTGATATCATGAAGGCATGAAGCTGATTTTCATCGTAATAGTGATGTGGCAGATGTATTAGGAATAAACTGTGTTCATCACTTTTAAGCGGTTTTGCATGAAAATCTTTATATTGAAGATCTTGCAGCTTAAAGAGTTCATCATGCATATTTTGGCATAAAAAAATGACCCCTATAGGAGTCAAATTTATTTTAAAGCCATTGCACTTTACTTTCCGTTCCATTCTTGATTCGACTGATATTGGCATGATGCTTGAAGACAATAAGCGCCGCAATGACAAAGTTGATAATGATTCCAACTGTACTGTAATGCCAATGTGGTGGAATAAGTCCGATGAATGGTGCAACAATAGCAACAGACACAGAACCGATGATGGATGAAAGTGAGACATACTTAGTTGTTTTTAATGTAAACATGAAAACACATACAGCGAAAATAAATGCGTAGATGTTAGTCATCAATGTATAGGCGATAGCGGAAGACACGCCTTTGCCGCCTTTAAATCCTGCAAATATCGGGTAGCAGTGACCGATGATACATGCGAGTGCAGAAAAGTAGAATAAGTCATCAGATAGGTTGAAATACGCTGCTAACAATCTTGTAATAAGAATTGCGACGATACATTTTGTACCATCAAGAAGAATGACTGCAAATCCTGCTTTTTTTCCAAGCACTCTTCCTGCATTTGTTCCTCCTAGATTTCCTGAACCTTTTGTACGGACGTCGGTATTGTAGAATACTTTACCAATGACAAGTGCAAAGGGTACAGAACCATACAAGTATGCCATAATAAGACATAAAACGGATATTACGATATTCATAGTGTCACCTCAAGAAAACATTATACATATATTAAATAGAAATGCAAAGTAGAATATGCAAATAGATTTCGTTTATGATATAATAGAGCAGTTAATGGAGGAGGTTTAATGATGCCTAATACACATTATGATGAATCTGATATTCAAATCCTCAAGGGATTGGAAGCTGTCAGAAAAAGACCTGGTATGTATATTGGGTCTACAGATGCAAGAGGGTTGCACCATCTTGTATGGGAAATTGTGGATAACTCAATCGATGAAGCCCTAGCTGGTTTTGGGAAAAAGATTGTAGTGACAATTCATAAAGATAATAGCATTACTGTAGAAGATGAAGGACGTGGTATGCCTACTGGTATTAATAAAGAAACAGGTCGTCCTACAACTGAAGTCATTCTGACTGTTCTTCATGCAGGTGGTAAGTTTTCTAGCGATGGTGGATATAAGACATCCGGTGGTCTTCATGGTGTAGGTTCTTCGGTTGTTAACGCGTTGAGTGAATATTTAGAATTAACTGTTTATCGTGATGGTTATACTTATACACAGAAGTTTGAAAATGGTGGATCAGTTATACATGATCTAAAAAAAGGAAAAAAGACAACGAAGACAGGTACTACAATTCATTTTATGCCTGATTCTAAGATTTTTAAGAAAATCAATTTTAATTTTTCTACTATCAGTGAACGTTTAAGGGAAGATGCGTTCTTATTAAAGGGCATTGAAATGGAGCTTCATGATGAACGTACTGATCGTCATGAAAACTACTTTTATGAAAATGGGCTAGAAGAATTTATCAACTGGCTAAATAGCGGTAAGCATAAAAGCATATCGAAGGTATTAAGCTTTGATGATGATTCAAAAGAAATTGAAGTAGAAGTGGCCTTACAGTTTACTGATGGCTATCAGGAAAACATTGTTTCATTTGTCAATCTCGTAAGAACAAGTGATGGCGGTACCCATGAAATGGGCTTTAAGTCAGGTCTTACAAAGGTCTTTAATGAATATGCAAGAAAGTATGATTTATTGAAAAAGAAAGATAAGAATCTTGAAGGTACTGATGTAAGAGAAGGATTAACAGCTATTCTTTCAGTAAAGATTCCAGAAGAATATTTACAGTTTGAAGGACAGACTAAAGCAAAGCTTGGTACACCTATTGCTAGAAATATACTTGAACAGGTGACTCAGGAGTATTTGACTTATTATCTTGAAGAAAATAAAGATGAAGCTGATGCTCTTGTTGCTAAAATGATTAAAGCTGCAAGTGCTAGAAATGCAGCTAGAAAAGCAAGAGAAGCCGCCAGAGGGAATAAGGCGAAGAGAGAAAAGCAGATCTTAAGTGGGAAGCTTGCGCCTGCTCAGTCAAAGAATAAGAAAAAGAATGAGCTTTATCTTGTCGAAGGGGATTCAGCCGGTGGTAGTGCCAAACAGGGACGTGATCGTAAGTTCCAGGCTATTCTTCCTTTAAGAGGTAAGGTTGTCAATACTGAAAGAGCAAGTATTACTGATGTCTTGAAGAATGAAGAAATTGCGACAATGATCAATACAATCAATGCAGGATACGGCAGTGATTTCAATGTAGAAGATTCAGCATATGATAAGATTATTATCATGACCGATGCGGATACCGATGGGGCTCATATTCAGATCTTATTGCTGACATTCTTCTATCGTTATATGAAAGGATTGATTCAGGCAGGAAAGGTCTATATCGCTATGCCACCTTTATATAAGGTATCAAAGAAGAATGGCAAGAAGGAAAAGGTTGAATACTGCTGGGATGAGAAAGATCTTGAAGAGGCTAAGAAGATTGTCGGAAGAGGATACAATGTACAGCGTTACAAAGGTCTTGGTGAAATGAATGCAGATCAGCTTTGGGAAACAACCATGAATCCTGAAACCCGTACACTTATTCAGGTCAATATTGAAGATGCTGCATTAGTAGAACGTCGTGTTTCTGTTTTGATGGGTGATAAGGTTGAACCAAGACGAGAATGGATTGAAGATAATGTACAGTTCTCTATGGCCGATGATTTTGATGCCTTTACAATGGATCAAAAAGAATTAATAGGAGGTCACAATGGAAGATAATAAGATATTAAGAATGTCCCTTGATGATATTATGGGAGATCGTTTTGGACGTTATTCAAAATATATTATCCAAGATCGTGCGCTTCCAGATGTCAGAGATGGTTTAAAACCAGTTCAAAGACGTATTCTCTATGCGATGTTTAAGGAAGGAAATCTTCCTACTAAAGCTTATCGTAAATCTGCTAAAACAGTCGGTAACGTTATTGGGAACTATCATCCTCACGGCGATTCATCTGTATATGATGCCATGGTGCGTCTATCACAGGATTGGAAGATGAGAATTCCTCTTGTAGATATGCAAGGGAACAACGGGTCTATCGATAATGACCCAGCAGCAGCCATGCGTTATACTGAAGCAAGATTAGCGCCAATCTCTATGGAACTTTTAAAGGATCTTGATAAAGAAACAGTAGAGATGGCCTTAAACTTCGATGATACAGAATATGAACCAACAGTTCTTCCTGCTAAATATCCAAACTTGCTCGTCAATGGTGCAACAGGTATTTCTGCAGGTTATGCGACAGATATTCCTCCTCATAATTTAGGAGAAGTCATCGATGCGACTATTTATCGTATCAAGCATCCACAATGTCATTTTGATGATTTACATCAGTTTATCAAAGGTCCAGATTTTCCTACTGGTGCCATTGTAGAAGGGGCAAGCGATATTGCGAAAGCTCTTCAATGCGGTCGTGGAAAAGTCGTTGTCAGATCACGTTATGAAATTGTGGAAAAGAAGAACATGAATCAGATTGTCATAAGTGAAATTCCTTATGAAGTCAATAAGGCAGATCTTGTCAGAAAGATTGATGAAATTCGTTTTAACAAAGACATCGATGGTGTTCTTGAAGTAAGAGATGAATCAGATCGTAATGGGTTAAGCATTGTCATTGATTTAAAGAAAGATGTAGATGCACAGAATACGCTTAATTATTTCTTCAAGAATACCGATTTACAGAAGAACTACAATTATAATATGGTCGCTATCAAGGATAAGCGACCTGAACAGATGGGGATTGTTTCTATTATTGATGGGTATATCAATCATGAAATAGATGTTGTAACCAAACGATCAACATTTGATTTAAATAAGGCTAGTGCTCGTGAACATATTGTAGAAGGATTAATCAAGGCTGTTTCTATTCTTGATGATGTTGTACATACAATCAGACAATCAAAAGATAAGAAAGATGCTAAACTTAATCTGATGGATCAGTATGATTTTTCTGAAGTACAGGCTGAAGCTATTGTCATGTTACAGCTATATAGATTAACAAATACGGATATAGTGGCATTAGAGGAAGAATTAGCATCTTTACATGAAGAAATAAAAAAATTAAAAGAAATTCTTGGCAGTGAAAAGGTTTTAAGACAGGTTATTATCAGTGAATTAAGAGAAATCAAGAAGAAATATCCTTCTCCTCGTTTAACAACAATCAAGGATGAAATCATGGATACTTCAATTAATGCACAGGCTATGATTGTATCTGAAGATTGCTATGTCTCAGTTACAAGAGATGGCTATATCAAGAAGATTTCTTTAAGATCATATAAGGCCAGTCAGAATACCGCCTTTGGCAAGAAAGACGATGATCGTCTTGTTTCACTTTGTCAAACAAATACGTTGTATACACTTTTAGTCTTTACTAATCGTGGTAATTATTGTTTTGTACCAATTCATAAGCTAGAAGAGTTTAAGTGGAAAGATCTTGGTAAGCATATCAGTTATCTTATTAAGCTTAATAATGATGAAAAGATTATCGCAACTGTGCTTGTCAAAGATTTCAAATCACCACAGTATGTGATGATGGCTTCACGAGATGGTGCAATCAAGAAAGTAGCTATTGCGGACTTTGAAGTATCACGTTTCTCTAGACCTATGAAATGTATGAATCTTAAAGCTGATGATGAGATGGTTTCAGTTCAGCTTTCTAGTGGTCATGATGGTGTCATTCTTGCCAGCAAGGCAGGATATGCTGCTTTATATAGTGAAGAAGAGATTTCAGTCGTTGGTATTAAGGCCGGTGGGGTCAAGGGTATTCGCTTGACTCATGATTCGCTCGCATTTATGCGTGTCTTTAATCCAGCCAATCCACAATCACTTGTGATCTTTACTGATCCAGTTGGTATCAAGCGTATTCATGTTTCTGATATTCCT
Organism: Kandleria sp.; assembly: GCF_017934775.1. NCBI lineage: Bacteria > Bacillati > Bacillota > Erysipelotrichia > Erysipelotrichales > Coprobacillaceae > Kandleria > Kandleria sp. Next base: position 18,939 of record NZ_JAGBIX010000003.1, read on the forward strand.
GCATGCAAACGTGCCAATAAAGGAAACTTGATTTTCAAATCGCCTAAATCACGTCAGATTACACTTTATGATGGCTATATCATGGACACATATGATACACTGACACTCTATGGTGAATCTGGTTCGATTGAGGTCTGTGCTAAGGACTTTAATTTCACCGGATTAATTAATAGACCTGGTGGTATCAAGTCGTTTGAAGATAAGTCAATTGATTTTATCTATGATCCACGTCTGCTTATTGCCGATGGTAAAGTAGAAGAGGAAGGTTCTTTCAAGGAATTCTTCCAGGTAGAAAAGGAAAAGACTTTATTTGAAGAGGAAACTCCAATAAAGAAGAAAGAAGAGAATAAATTCAAGCCGATCTCGTTTGATGATCTGTTTGAAAACGATGATTTCTAATAAGGCTACATCCCATAAAGAAAGCATTTATGGGATGCCTTTTTTCTTGTAAATTTGTCAATGGACATTCTCTTTTCATGAGGAAAAAAATAGTGTACAATGAAGGGCGAAAAGGGTGATGAAATGAGTGAATTAAGATGTGGTGGCTGCGGAGCAGTCATTCAAAGTGAAGATAAAAATAAGCCTGGCTATCTGCCAGAAAACGCATTAAATAAAGATAAGCCTTTATGTCAAAGATGTTTCAAGCTTATGCATTATCATCAGAAGATGGAATCCCATCTTTCTAAAGAAGATTTTCTTAAGATCATTACATCCATAGGAGACAAGGATTGTCTTGTAGTGTATATTGTGGATCTTTTTGATTTTAATGGAAGTCTTATCAGCGGCTTGACACGTCACGTAGGTTTTAATGATATTCTTGTATTAGGAAATAAGAGAGATGTTCTTCCTAAGTCATTAAAAGATCATCGTTTAAATATGTGGGTGAGAAGACAGCTTAAAAATGAAGGTATCAAGCCTGTAGATGTCATCTTGACAAGCGGAAAGAAGAAACTCAATTTTGATGAAATCTTTGATGCGATTGAAGAATACAGAAAAGGTCGAGATGTTTATGTGGTCGGTATGACCAATGTTGGGAAGTCAACTTTTATTAATGCATTGTTAAAGCATTATAGTGATGTTGAACAGACAATTACGACAAGTGAGTTCCCTGGTACAACTTTGGATCTTATTCGTATTCCGTTTGATGAAAAGAGTGCTTTATATGATTCACCAGGAATCATGAATGAAGCGCAGATGACTTCTCATGTGGCAGAAAAAGATCTTAAGACTATTGTGCCACAGTCGGAATTAAGACCAATGTCTTTCCAGCTGAATGCGAAGCAGACTTTATATATGAGCGGTTTAGCAAGAATGGATTATCTTGAAGGAGAGAAAGCAGGCTTTGTTTGCTACTTTAGTAGACAATTAAAGATCCATCGTACAAAGATGGCTAATGCGGATGCTCTTTTTGATAATCATAAGGAACTTAAGCTTTATCCGCTTGGTGTAGATAAGATTTCACAGATGAAATCTTATGAGTTCTCATTTAAGAAAGGTGAGAAGAAAGAAGTCTTTATTTCAGGTTTAGGCTTTATTAGTGTCAATACAAAAGGTAAATTACGAATCAGTGTTCCTGAAGGCGTTGATGTCTTTGTTAGGGAATGTTTAATTTAAGGAGATTATATGTTAACAAGTAAACAGAAGAAATATTTAAAAAGTGAAGCACATGCGTTAAAACCAATTTTCCAGGTTGGAAAAGATGGTGTTGGCATGAAGCAGGCTAACAGCATTAATGATGCTTTAAAGGCAAAAGAATTAATTAAGGTAAAATTATTAGATACATGTCCTCAGACTGTCAATGAAGCAGCATTAGAGATTTCAAGATTAACAAAAGCTGAAGTTGTTCATATTATTGGACATACTATTATTCTTTATAAGGCAAGCGAAAAAGGAATCTATCAGATCTAATGAAAGTGGGGTTGCTTGGGGGAAGCTTTGACCCTATCCATAAAGGACATGTAAGTATTGTTAAAGAGGCTATCAAGCACTTTGATCTTGACTGTTTCTATTTTATTCCAACGAAGAATAATCCTTGGAAGGATCATACTGTTGCAAGTGGAGAAGAACGTTATGAGATGATCGAAATTGCGACAAGTGATGAAGAGAAAATCAAGATTGATCGTATTGAGCTTGATGCTAGTGAAAATGGTAAGAATTATACTATTGATACATTAAGAGCATTGGTTAAGATGCACCCTGATGTGAGTTATTATTATTTAATGGGAATGGATCAGGCTGCTTCTTTTGATAAATGGGTAGAAGCAGAAAATATTTCTAAGCTTGTACAGCTGGTTGCATTTAATAGAGCAGATTATCCTAGTGATCATGAAAATTTAGATCGTTACCATTTTATTAAGATGAACAACGTGGAAATGAAAGCATCTAGTTCTGAAATTAAAGAAGGGCATCTTGAGATGCTTGATGAACGTGTGCTTGCTTATATTTCAAGAAAAGGTCTTTATCTTGAAACGATGATTAAGCCTTATCTTTCTTTAAAGAGATATAATCACTCTCTTTCTGTTGCCAAGCTTACAAGAGAGTTTGCCAAGTGCAATGGAATTGATCCACAAAAAGGATATATTGCCGGATTGATGCATGATATTGCTAAAGAGATGGATCATAAGAAGGCTTCTTTAATTATGTCGCAGGAGTTTGCGCAGTTTATGGATAAGCCAGTACCAGTATGGCATCAATGGCTTTCTGCTTATTTATGCAAGAAGGATTTTCTTCTTGATGACAAGGAGATTCTTAAGGCTATTGAAGATCATACAACAGCATCTACAAGCATGAGTGTCCTTGGTAAATGTCTGTATTGTGCAGATAAACTTGATCCACTACGTGGATATGATTCAAGCAAGGAAATTGAAATTTGTAAAGAAAACATACATGTAGGTTTTTCAAGACAGCTTAAGCAGTTCTACGATTTCTCTAAAGCTAAGAATAGAGAAATTGATCCGCTGTTCTTTGAGGTTTATAAGACTTACGGTGAAGGAGATATTTATGACTAAATTAGAATGTATTGTTAAAGCTATGGATGATAAGTTAGCAACAAACATCGTAGCTATCGATATGCGTGAAGCTAGTCCTATCTTTGATACTTTTGTATTGGCCACTGCCAGCAATGCACGTTTGTTGCATGCAATCAAGGATAGCGTTGAAGATGCATTAGCTGAAAACGGATATGAAGTAAAAGGTATAGAAGGATTAAGAGATTCTAAATGGATCTTAATCGACTGTGGAGATATTGTGTGCCATATCTTTGAAAATGATGAAAGAGATGCCTATAATCTAGAAAAATTATGGAGTGATATGCCACGTTTAGACGTAGCATCAATGATTGACTAATGAGTTATCAGGAATTTGCTTATTATTATGATAGCTTGATGGATCCTGCTTTTTATGATGAATATGTTCATTTCTTAAATGAACATATTCATTTTCAGGTAGGATTGGAACTTGGCTGTGGGACTGGTGAAATGACCCTTCGTCTTATTGAAGAAGGAAAACAGATTACGGCGACTGATCTTTCTAATGATATGCTTGAAGTGCTTTTTGAGAAAGCCGCATTTAAGCAATATCATTTTCCTATTTATCGTATGGATATGTGTGACTTTAGTGGTCATGACGATTTTGAAGCAGTGCTTTGCTTTGTGGATTCTCTTAATTACATCATTGAACAAGAAAAAGTGCAGAGTGTCTTTAATAATGTTTATGAATCATTAAAGATGGGCGGTGCTTTTGTTTTTGATGTCAATAGTCTTTACAAGCATAATGTTATACTTGATGGCTATAAGGAAGAAAACGATGATGAAGATTTCTATTTTGAATGGGATGTTTCTTCTGATCATCAGGGTAACATTACTCATCATGTAGTCATTGAAGATAAGGAAAGCAAAGAGAGAGTAGAAGAGATTCATCATCAGAGAACTTTCTCTATGGAAACTTATCAGGAAATGCTGAAGAAGGCAGGCTTTTTAGATATTGAAGTCTACAGTGATTTTGAGGATTACCATGAGAAATGTGAACGTTTGATTTTTATTTGTAAGAAGGAGGCACACTAATATGCTAGGAATTATTGGAGCGATGGAAGAAGAAGTTAATGAGTTATTAGCTTTGATGGATGTCAAGGAGACTAAAGAAGATCTTGGCTATACTTTTCATATTGGTACATTAGGCAATAAGGAAACTGTTGTTGTACAGGGTGGTATTGGCAAAGTGAATGCGACTGTCTCTTGTACACTTATGATCAAGAACTTTAATATTGATCATCTTATCAATATTGGAACTGCTGGTGGTCTTTGTCAGGAAGAAGAAGTTGGAGATATTGTCATTGGTGAAAGAGTATGCCATCATGATTTCGACTTAACGGGCTTTGGTAGACCAATGGGACGTATTCCTAATCTTCCTGAAGTTTATATTCATGCCAATGAGGACATGGTACGTGTGGCTCAGGAAGTCTTAAAAGATAATGATGTAAGAGCGCATACAGGTATTATCGCATCAGGTGATCAGTTTGTTCATACAAAAGAACAGGTAGATAAGATCTTGACTCATTTCCCAGAAGCGATGTGTGCTGAAATGGAAGCTGCCAGCATTGGACAGACTTGTTACTTGTTCCAGGTTCCTTTTATCATCACTCGCGGCTTAAGTGATATTTTTAATAAAGGAAACAACTCAATACAGTTTGATGAATACTTAAAGAAAGCTTCTAAAGTATCTGCCAAGATGTGTTATGAGTTAGCGCAGAAATTATAATGAAAAGAATTGAATTATTGGCACCAGCAGGTGATTTTGAATCTTTGAAGGCCGCTATTGCCAATGGTGCTAATGCTATTTACTTAGGTGGCAATGCTTTTTCGGCACGTGCCTTTGCAAAGAACTTTGATCGTGATGAATTAGAAGAAGCTGTAAAATATGCGCATCTTCGTGGTGTTAAGATTCATGTGACAATCAATATTCTTTATAAAGATGAAGAGTTCACGCATCTGTTTGACTATATTGATTTTCTTTATAAGATACAGGTAGATGCTCTCTTGATTCAGGATATTGGATTATTGAAAGCAGTAAGAGCACGCTATCCTGATTTTGAAGTTCATGTCTCAACGCAGATGACTGTCAATACGCTTGAAGCGTTACGTTACTTTGAAGAATTAGGAGTAAAACGTGTCGTTCTTTCTAGAGAGAATACAATTGAACAGATGAAATATATCTGTGATCATACTTCTCTTGAAGTAGAAGTCTTTGCTCATGGGGCCATCTGTGTAGCTTATTCAGGACAGTGTCTTATGAGCAGCATGATCGGCAAGAGAAGCGGTAATAGAGGGGCTTGTGCCCAGCCTTGTCGTCTTCCTTATCGTCTTGAAGAAGATGGAAAGATTTTAGATGAAGAGCAGTTCCTCATGTCTCCTAGGGATTTATGTACCATTGAAAATGTGGAGGAATTCATAAAGGCAGGTATTACTTCTTTAAAGATAGAAGGGCGTATGAAAAAGCCTGAATATGTTGCTGCGGTGGTGCATGCCTATAAGAAAGCTATTGATCATGTATATGATCATCATCTAGAAGATATTGATAGTGATGACATCGATAACATGAAACGCATGTTTAATCGTCATTATACAAAAGGGTATGCTTTTCATGATCATAAGATTGTAGATCAGGATTATTCTGGCAATAGAGGAATGCATCTTGGCTATGTTAAAGGATATTCTAAAAAGAAGAAATGTGTTTCTATTATGTTAGAGGATACTTTATCCCAGCTTGACAGCATTGTTTTTGAAACTATTGATAAAGGAAGACCTGTCAATAAGATCTATAAGGATGGGATGCTTGTCAATGAGGCACACAAAGGTGACGTTGTAGAAATTGAATTTAACACACCGGTCTATGAAGGAGCTGTCAATAAGACAGTATCAGTGAAAACAATAGAGGCATTAAGAAAGACCTTCATGAAGGAAGGAAAGTTCCGCTATGTAAGTTTCTCATTCTATGCTTATTTGAATTCACCAATGATGCTCATGGCTGAATGTGATGGTGAACATTTCGAGGTTATCAGTGAGTATACATGTGAAAAGGCCCTTCATACACCAACTGATGAAATGCGTATTGAAAAGCAGTTAAGAAAGCTTGGTGGCACAATCTATGAAGTAGATAGTGTCAGTGTGGATATTGCTGAAGAGATCAATATACCTATTTCCATTCTTAATAAGATGAGAAGAGAAATGGTAGATAAGATGAATGAACATTTCTCATCACGTGTTATTCATCATGAAGGAATCAAAACTTATGAAGCAAACAAAAAAGAAAATGTAAGTGGAAACTATTATGTTTGTGTACGTACATTATCACAGCTTAAGTGTGCACTAGACTATTTTGATCATGTCTACTACTATTATCAAAGCAACTTGGATGAAGCTTTGGATCTCTTTGATCAATATGAAAAGGAAGCGGGTATCTATCTTCCACGTATTACTACTGATAAAGAAATAAAGGAAATTGTTCAATCGATACCAGCGACAATTAAGCATTTTATTGTTAATGATTATGGTTTTTATCGTCAATATAAAGATAAAGATGTTATCTTGGGAACAGGGTTAAATATCTTTAATCATTATAGTGCCTCTTCATTTGATGAATCTTTAATTGTCAGCTATGAAACAACATCAAAACAGATTGAGACTATTAAGGATTATGCAAAAGAGACCATTGTTCCAATCTATGGATATATAGAAAACATGATCTCTGACCATTGTGTCATTTCCCAAAGATATTTCGGGAAAAAGGTACCACATTGTTCATTGTGTAAAAAGCATTCTTATCGCTTGATTGACCGTAAGGATGTAGCTTTTTCAGTATTTACTGATGATGCTTGTCGCAATCATATTTTAAATGCTTATCCACTATATTATTCTCATTATCGTAAGTTTAATACATCATATTTTATGATGTTTACAATTGAAGAGGATATTCAGGATATTATTGAATCTATTCTTAAAGGGCAATCGCTTTCACAATATATACAAACAACGACAGGGTATCTTTCTTGATATCCTGTTTTTTTATTTTTTCTAAATTCCTGATTTGAAAAAGGAAATATTTTGTGTTATAATACTAAACAAGGAGTGAGTCAAATGTCGTTAGATTTAGAATTAGCACAAAGATTGAAAGCATATCGTAATTTTAAGCATTTAACCCAAAAAGAAGTTGCTGCGCATCTTAATGTACCTCATTCTGCTATCTCAGATATCGAAAATGGCAAGAGAGATGTTACAGTAGGAGAGCTTAAGGTTTTATCACATCTATATGGGCGTAGTGTAGAAGAAATTATGAGCGGTAAGAAATATGACTATTATAATATCGCAAATATTGCAAGATTATTATCAGAATTACCTGATGAAGATCTTAAAGAAGTCATGTTTATCATTGAGTACAAACGTAAAAGAATTGAAGAAAAGAATTCATTATAAAAGAGAAGACCGAGACTATTGTCTCAGGGTCTTCTCTTTTTCTATTTGTGCAACCAGTTTTTTGAATTCTTCTAGAAGAGTTAATCCTTCTTCAAGAACATGATCTACACACTCATGTGTTGTATGATGATAGAAATGACAGCTGAAATGATTTTTGTCTATTTCAGCAATTGCGTATGTACCATAGCCGTATGATCCTCTGTTGATCATGGTGCTTCCTGGATTGATAAAGGTAATGCCTTCATGAATCTGTAATGTAGGTACATGTGTATGACCATGAAAACAGTAGTGTACATTGTTTTCTTTGCAGAGTCTTATGAGTTCATCATAGTTTTTGTAGACATTATAGAGGTGTCCATGGGTAATGAGATAGTCATCATGTGTTATGAAGGTTGGATAGCTTTCATCAAAATCATGGTTTCCTTTTACTATATAGTCTATTTTTTTATAACGTGTTTTATAGGGAAGAGAAGTGTCTCCACAATGAACAATGAGATCACATTCTTTTCTGTAGGCTAAAATGTCTTCTAATATTCCATTTTCCATATGTGTATCACTTAGTATTAAAATTTTCATAGTAAATAGCCTTTCATGTAGGTAAAGATATTATCGATATATTCATATTAATTCTGATTTTGTGATTTCGTCAATATGTAAGGTCAAAAAAATTGAAACAGTAAGGGTTTACATTAGGGCATATTTGTTTTAAAATAGTCTTATAGATATAGGAAAAGGAGTAATTTATAATGAAAACAATTTTATTAGTTTGTTCAGCTGGTATGTCTACTAGTTTATTAGTTACAAAAATGGAAGCAGCTGCTAAAGAAAAAGGTGTAGAAACAAAGATCTTCGCATTACCTTTCTCTGATGCACCAAGAGTATTAGAAGAAGTTGATTGTATCTTACTTGGCCCACAGGTTAGATTCCAGAAAGCTTCAATCGAAAAATTAGCAGCTTCAAGAAAAGCAGGTCAGATTCCTGTTGATGTAATCGATATGAGAGATTACGGTACTATGAACGGTAAGGCTGTATTAGAAAAAGCTTTAAGCATGTTAGACTAATAATGAATAATACTGCGATATATGTGCTATCATATATCGCTTTTTTTTGTAGCATTTGTACTTCTGTTTTGTTATAATGAGAAAAAAATAGGGGGGAAAGATACGATTATGGAAAAAAGTATTATCACAGTTGTTGGAAAAGACCAGGTAGGAATTATTGCTAAGGTCTGCACATATTTAGCAGATTCTAACGTCAATATTTTGGATATTTCCCAGACCATTTTAGATGGTTACTTTAATATGATGATGATCGTGGATACACACGGTGCAAATAGAGAGTTCTCTGTTTTAGTAGAAGAATTATCACAGTTAGGGGATAGCATTGGTACAAAGATTAAGCTTCAGCATGAACAGATCTTTGATATGATGCATAGAATTTAAGGAGAGCACTATGATAAATTTATTTGAAGTTTCTGAAACAAATAAAATGATTGAACAGGAGAATCTTGATGTTCGTACAATTACAATCGGGATTAGTCTGTTTGACTGCATTGATGCTAATGTAGATACATTATGTGACAATATTTATAAGAAAATTATGACAGTTGCTAAGGATCATGTTCCTACAGCTGAAAGAATTGAAAAGAAATATGGTATTCCTATTGTTAATAAGCGTATTTCAGTTACGCCTATTGGTACAATTGGAGCTTCAGCATGTCATTCCATTGAAGATTTTGTGAAAATCGCAAAAACATTGGATAAATGTGCTCATGAATTAGGCGTTAACTTTATCGGAGGATACAGTGCTATTGTATCTAAAGGGATGTCTAAATCTGAACGTCTATTGATTGAATCTATTCCATCAGCAATGAAGGAAACTGAGCTTGTATGTTCAAGTGTAAACGTAGGTTCTACAAAGACTGGTATTAATATGGATGCTGTGAAATTATTAGGTGAAATAGTTTTAAAGACAGCTGACATTACTAAAGAAAATGATTCGATTGGATGTGCTAAGCTTGTTATCTTCTGTAATGCACCAGATGATAACCCATTTATGGCAGGGGCTTTCCATGGTATCACTGAAACTGATGCTATCATCAATGTTGGGGTAAGTGGTCCTGGGGTAATGAACAAGGCTATTGCACAGGCTAAAGGAAAGTCTTTTGGTGAACTTTGTGAAACTATCAAGAAGACTGCTTTCAAGATTACTCGTGTTGGTCAGCTTGTTGCGAGAGAAGCATCTGAAGCATTAGGTATTCCTTTTGGTATTATCGATTTATCATTAGCACCAACACCTGCTATTGGAGATAGTATTTCTGACTGTCTTGAAGGTATGGGACTTGAACGTACTGGTGCACCAGGGACAACTGCTGCATTGGCAATCTTAAATGACCAGGTTAAGAAAGGTGGCGTTATGGCTTCTTCTTATGTTGGTGGTTTATCAGGTGCCTTTATTCCAGTCAGTGAAGACCAGGGAATGATTGATGCTGTTAATGCTGGTTCATTAACATTAGAAAAGCTTGAAGCTATGACTTGTGTATGTTCAGTAGGTCTTGATATGATTGCCATTCCTGGTAATACAAAAGCGACAACTATTTCAGGTATTATCGCTGATGAAATGGCTATTGGTATGATTAACCAGAAAACAACAGCTGTCAGATTGATTCCAGTTATTGGTAAAGATGTAGGGGATACTGTTGAATTCGGCGGTTTATTAGGATATGCACCAATCATGCCTGTAAACAATTTCTCATGTGATGATTTTGTTAATCGTGGTGGACGTATTCCAGCACCAATTCACAGCTTTAAAAACTAATGAAAAGACGAGTTTCTCGTCTTTTTTTAACAGGGAGAATATATTATGAAACTAAATGATCTTATCGTATATGATCGCATTTCAGATGATCAGGATGTTCTTTATGTACTAAAGAGTATTGAACATCTTCATCATGAAGATATCCAGCATGAATTTATGACTCATATGTTAAGACTTGCAGAACGTTATGATCTTCATGATCATCTAATGCAGGGATTGATTACTTATTTACTCGCAATGCATGAAAATGCCTTTACATTATCATTAGAAAGAAATGTTACTGTAGAAGATAATCTTAAATATCTTGTCATTGAAGATCTTCATTATTTCTTTGATTTGATGCATGAAAGCTATCAGGAATTAGCTGAAGGAAGTCTTAATTTATTAAAGAACTATAAGCATTCTAGACCAATTATCAATAAAGAAATTTATGAACTATTATCTGATCTACAGGAAAAATTAGCACAAAGCAAATCAGTTGAAGAATTTTATGAGATTCTCTATAATCATTATATGCACTACGGTGTGGGGAAATATGGCTTAAATAAAGCATTCCGCTACCGTGATGACAAAATCGTATCTATAGATCATATCGATGATCATACACTAGAACAGCTTATTGGTTATGAACGACAAAAAAAGAAGCTCATTGCCAATACTGAAGCATTTATTAATGGCAAAAAAGCTAATAATGTTCTTCTTTATGGTGATAATGGAACCGGTAAATCTTCAAGTGTAAAGGCGTTATTGAATCGCTATTATAAGCAAGGATTACGTATGGTTGAAGTGTATAAACATCAGTTTATCCAGTTGCCTCAGATTATAGGAGAACTTCAGAATCGTCATTATAAGTTCATTATCTTCATGGATGATCTTTCCTTTGAAGAATTTGAGACAGAATATAAATATCTCAAGGCTGTCATTGAAGGTGGATTAGAAAAGAAACCGGATAATATTCTTATTTATGCTACAAGCAACAGAAGACATCTTATCAAGGAAACTTGGGAAGATAGAGAAGGTTCTGAAATCAATATTAATGATGCAAAACAGGAGAAGCTTTCTCTTGTGGCAAGATTTGGTGTACAGATTCTTTATACGCATCCAAACAAGAAAGAATATCTTGAAATCGTGGATGGTCTTGCAAAAGAACACGGTCTTAATGTGGATGAAAAAGAGCTTCATCGATTGGCTATGGAATGGGAACTTAGAAATGGAGGCTATTCCGGGCGTACTGCAAAGCAGTTTATAAACATGATGCTTGGACAATAACATGCAACCCTTACAACTTACCGATTATGATCGTATAAAACCATATTTAGAATTAGGAGATTATGAAGGCTATAATTCTAACTTTGTAACAATGATGATGTGGAATCATGAATATCATATCGAATATGAAATTCATGATCATTTCCTTATCATGTTACATAATTACAAAGGAACAAAATATTTTGCGATGCCTTTTACATCAAAAGAATATTATCAGGAAGCAATGGACTATATGATTGATTATGCTAAAATGAATCATTTTCCATTTATGATTGACTGTGCTGTTCCTGCCTTTGTAGATGAAGTCAAGAAACTTTACAAAGGTCGTCTTATATTTGAAAGAACAAGAGATTTTGATGATTATGTCTACGAAAGAGAAGCCCTGGTTTCTTTATCAGGGAAGAAAATGCAGAAGAGAAGAAATCATTATAATCAGTTTGTGAAGAGTTATCCTGATTATGAATATCGTTCTTTATCTCTTAATGATGATTTTGACTTAATTATAAAATGTCTCGCGGAATGGGAAAGTGATCAATCTGCAAGTGAATCACTTACTTCGGAGATTTATGGTATTTTATTTCTTTTATCAAGTAATCATCTTCTGAATATTAAGATGGGTGGTATTTTCATTAATAATGAATTAAAGGCCTTTACCATTGCTTCTCCATTGTTGCACAATACTATTCAGATTCATGTAGAAAAGGCTGATAAGTCAATTAGAGGATTATATCCTGCGATTGCTAAAGAATTCCTTGAACACGAATTTACTGATTATGCTTATGTCAATCGTGAAGAAGATATGGGATTAGTGGGATTAAGACAATCAAAGATGCGTCTTCATCCTGTACATATGGTAGAAAAGACCCGTATTTTTATAGATGATACTTATATAAGAATAGCTAAACAAGAAGATCAAGAAGCTATCAGGGCGTTATGGCTTGATCGTTTTGAAGATGAGGATGAACAATCAACATCGTTCTATTTTGATCATATCTACCCTCATGCGAAAACATATGTTCTTTGTTTTCATGACCGCATTATTTCAGCTATTTCTGTTGAACAATTTGTCGTTAACGGATATGAAGACTCCTATTATGTGATGGGCGTATTGACAGATCGCAGTTTCGAAGGGCAGGGCTTCATGAAAAGGCTATTCAATGTAGTCTTAAATGACTATAAAGAAAAAAGATTATATCTTACGGCTTATCATCCTGAAGTCTATAAGAGTTTAGGATTTTTACCTTCACACTTTATGAATAAAGTGAAGATTGATAAGAAATATTATAAAACAATGGAAACTGACTATTCATTATCTCATGAAGTGAATGCTGAAGTGATGTCATCATTATATGATAACTATGTCTCTTCCTGTTTAGAATACAGAATAAGAGATATCAAAAGCTTTGAATTGCTTCTTGATAGAACAAGAGCTTTTCATCAGGAATGTGTCATTCTGATGAAAGATAATCAGCCATCTGGTTATATGATTTATGAAATATCAAATGACAATGTTGATATTGTAGAAATCATTTACAAGAGAGAAGATATTGATTCCATTGTATCTTGTATTGTTCAATCATTTAAAGGTAAGTCTATCAATATCATTATTGATAAAGAGGCCCATATAGAAGGAAAAACATCTTCCCACATCTGCATGCTTTGTAACAAGGAAGATGGTCATGATCATGGAATTATGATCAATGAAGTCTATTAACTACTATAGCGAGGAGCATTTTGCTCTTCGCTTTTTGTATTGTTTACATAAGAAGTCCTTTTATTTTTGAATATTGTATTGTTATATTTTGGATATACAATACCTGTTATTTTTGTCCATTTTCATTTGACTTGTTATCATTGCATAACTCATCTTTTGATTTTGTCCTGATTTTAGCCATTAATGTTCTTGCACGCAAATTATATAAAGCCTGCTGATACTATTAGGCATATTCTAAATACTTTTAAAATATATACCTCATAAAATTTTATTAATTTTATGAAATACTTTAATATTTAAATCATAGTGTAAAATTTTTTGTGTAAATTCGTTTTGTCGAATTTTATCTGACGTTATTCAATAGACAAAAAAGGTATATTCCTTGTAGAATGATTTCTGCAAACAAAACAACCACAAAGGAGTATACCCATGAATCATTTTA